>JAZDGE010000078.1:0-7120 GCA_043807175.1 Acidobacteriota bacterium | reverse complement strand
ACAACTTGACTGACGCCTACGACATCCTTCCGGTGGAAAACGGGCGCGAGATCTCGGTGCCTCTCCAGGGCGTCAGATGGTCGGCCCTGGTAGTTTTGGGAGTGACCGACAACGCCCGCGCCCGTTTCGGCGTGCGGGCCCTGGCGGATTTTCCCTTCAAGCTCAGGCGCTGGGACTTCACGGCCGCCGAGGACCGGGTCAGCCTCGCGTGGGAGACCGATCGACATGAGTCGCTCACGTGCTATGTCGTGGAGGCGCTCGCAGTGAGTGAGGGTGGCGGCTGGCGCGTCTTGCGGCAGAGTCTGATCCCGGTCGCCGCCGATGGCGAGTCCCCGTTTGCCTACTCGTTCGCCGATGACGATGCCCGCGGCGCCGCGGCCTATCGTGTCCTGGCACTGACACACGACGGCCTGCTCGCCGAGGTCGGAACCTTCCCGCTCGCGCAGGACAACCAGGTTCCGCTCGCCCCGTCGCCTTGACCCATCCTTCGCTGCCTGCCGTGACGTACCTCCCGGGTAGTGGGCTCGATACACCGGCGCCGAGAGCGGTCGGGGTCCGGGTTTCGGGTATCAACAGCAGGCTCCAGGCCGTCAGCCAATAGGCGCATGCACAGCGTGTCCTCCCGACTTGGACCTAGACTTGGACTTAGACCTGGACCTCCCGCAGTTGGGAATTCCTCGAGCTACGGCCTTCCACCTGAGCCCGGGGTCCGGTCCTCAGCTCTCACGCCGCGCACGAGCATCAGCGTACGGCGCCGATGGGGGAAGCGCCTCTGCTCGGTCGCGAGCAACGTGATCTCGGTCGAGAGCTTGCGCCAATCACGCTCCTCGACCACCACCCAGCGACCGTCCACGAGAGCGCTGGCCAGCTCGGTGGGCCTGTCGATCGTGTGGAAACCGCGTTCGGCGTAGAGCAGCAGGCCGGGGTATTCATCGAGATAGATCAGCCCTTCGCGGACGTCTGGCTCCAGTTGGCGGAGTGCCAGCCCGACGTCCGCGACGCTTGTCGACTCGTCGAGGGCGTGCACGGCCACGGGAAGCAGGAAGGACGGAAACGCGAGGCCGGAGGCCACGAGAAGCGCGAGGGCGGAAGCCGTCACGCGGCGCCGGAGCACGAGCAGGAAAGCGGCGCCTGCTGGGACGGCGATTGCCAGGCCGGCGGCCGCCACCGCGATCCAGCTTCCGCGCAGCTCGGGGCGCCAGCGGGGCGCCAGGGCCACTCCAGCGCCGACGAGGGAGGTGAGCAGCGCGCCTCCAGCCAGCGCCGAGCGGGCGCCCGCCACCTGCCGCTGCCAGGCATCGGCCGCGAGCAGGCAGGCGGCGGGGAAGAGTGGGAGAAGATAGAGCACGAGCTTCCCGGAGACCAGGGAGAAGAGCAGGATCACCGCGGCCACTGCGCCGGCAAGATAGGTCGAGGCGCCGCGAGCGCGAGAGCGGACGCCGTGAAAAGCCGCCACCATCACCAGGAAGGACCACGGAAGCCCGGTAAAGGGATAGGTGGCGAGATGGAAATAGAAGGGCTCGGGATGAGCGAACTGGTGCGCGAGGATGCGATCGGCAGTCTGGCGAACGAGAATGTCCTGGAGGTACTGCGGGCCACCCACAAGGGCCGCCGGGACCAGCCACGTGAGAACGAGGCCGAGCGCCGCCGGAATACCCCAGCCGCAAAAGAGGGGACGAAGCGACGGGCGTGGCCGGATCAGGACTGCCGCGAGCGCCGCGGTGAGCAGGGGCAGGCCGACTGCGAGCGGCCCCTTGGTCAAGACCCCGAGGCCGAGAACGACCCAAAATGCAAGGTGATCGCGCCTGATGGTAGCGGAATGGCCACCGAGACCGAACAGGCGCGCGAGCAGGAGGAGGGCGAGGGTGTGGAGGCAAGTCAGCAACATGTCCATGCGCGCGGCCAGAGCAAAGATCGCGGCCAGCGGGGAGGCGGCAAGCAGAGCCGCCGCCTGGTAGGCGAGCCGTCTATCCAGCCCGACGGCCGCTGCCAGACGTGGGAGGAGGAGCAGGATCGCGAGAAATGCAAGCAGTGACGGAAGCACGCCCGCCACCGTCCAGGAGGCGCCGAAGCTGCGCAGGAGAGCCTCGAGCCAGAGGTAGAGCGGCGGTTTATGAGGGTACGGAACACCATTGAGATGCGGCACGAGCCAGTTGCCAGTGGCCAGCATCTCGCGGGCCGCGGCAGCGTAGCGCGCCTCGTCCGGGTCCCAGAGATGGCGAAACGGCAGCGTCAATGCGGCGCCTACGAAGATTGCACCCGCGCCTGTCGCCTGCCACACCCGTCCCGCACTCACGCCCCGCCTCCTCCCAAGCCTTTAGAATGAACCGATGACTTGGCGCAGCCATTATCGCAAACCAGCGCTGCTCGCTCTGGCTGCCCTGGCAGCCGCCGCGACTGGACTTGCAGGCTGGTGGTGGCGCCCGGGAGTGGACCTGCAGCGGTGGCAGGTAGGTCCGCCACCCGCCCCCTGGGCGGCGATGCGGCGGCAGCAGGCGAAGTGGCAGGACGAGGGCAGCCGAAGGCTGGTCGAGCACGAGTTCGTGCCCCTCGAAGAGATCGCGCTGGATCTTCAACTGGCGCTCCTGGTAAACGAGGACATCGACTTTCTCGGCCATGGCGCGATCGATCTCGCGGCGGTCCGGGAAGCGGTTCAGGAATGGTTGGCGGGGAGGCGGTTGCGCGGCGCTTCGACGCTGTCCCAGCAGCTCGCGAAATCGCTGTTCCTTTCCCAGGAACGGTCGCTCGCCCGCAAGCTTACCGAGACGAAGCTGGCGTGGTGGCTGGAGCGGAAGCTCGGCAAGCGCCGCATCCTCGAGCTCTACCTGAACGTCGTCGAATTCGGGCCCGGTCTCTTCGGGGCCGAGGCCGCCGCGCACCACTACTTCGGCGTCTCGGCGGTCCAGCTCGATGCGGCTCAGGCCGCGAGCCTGGCGGCCGGGGTACCTTCGCCGGGTCGCGACAACCCGGCCACCGACTCGGCTCGGTGGGCAGCTCGGCGCGCCGTCATTCTGCGACGAATGATAGGAGCCACCTGGCTCCGTGAGCGTCTCGTCGCGCTCGCGGGAAGTCGACAGTCAACAGTCGACAGTCCCCGCCCGCCCCCATAGGCGTCACGCGATCCGTCCTCGCCACTTGTCAAGGCGGGACAACCCAACTAGAGTCCCTGGCCATGGCCGGTACTCCGACCCCGCCTTTTCTCGTCCCGCTGGAGGAGCTGCGGCAGCGTGTCGCCGATGCCGAGCGCGGTGGCGAGGGCTGGGCCGAGCTTTCTCGGCTACGCGTCCAGATCGAGGAGGAGGCGCGGCGCGTCACCAGCAACCTCTCGCCCTGGCAACGCTGCCATCTTGCACGACATCCCGAGCGTCCCTACGCCTCGGATTTCATCCACGGCCTGGTGACGGACTGGATCGAGCTTCATGGTGACCGGCTCTTTGGGGACGACCCGGCGATCCTAGCCGGGATCGGGAGAATGGACGGCGAGGGTGTGGCGGTGGTTGGGCATCAAAAGGGCCGCGACACCCGTGACCGCCTCTACCGGAATTTTGGCCAGCCGCGCCCCGAAGGCTACCGCAAGGCGTTGCGGGTGATGCGGCTGGCGGAGAAGTTCTCCCTGCCAATTGTCAGCTTTGTCGACACGCCCGGGGCCTATCCGGGGATCGATGCGGAGGAGCGGGGTCAGGCCGAGGCAATCGCCCGAAACCTGCGTGAGATGGCGTCGCTCGAGACGCCAATCGTCGTGATCGTGACCGGAGAGGGAGGCTCCGGAGGCGCCTTGGGGATCGGCGTTGGCGATCGAATCCTGATGCTCGAGCATGCGATCTACTCGGTGATCTCACCCGAGGGGTGCGCGGCAATCCTGTGGAAGGACCAGGCCGAAATCCAGCGAGCGGCCTCGGCGCTGCGTCTGACCGCCACCGACCTGCTCGGTTTTGGCGTGATCGACGAGATTATCCCTGAGCCTCTGGGCGGCGCACACATGGATCGTGCGCTGGCGATTCGCAATGTCGGCGGCGCAATCCGCAAGTCGCTCGCGGAGCTGCGTCGGGTGAAGCGCTCCGACTTGCCTCGCCGGCGATTCGCGAAGTTCGATGCGCTCGGGCAGTTCGGCGAACGGTGACGGCCCGGCAGCGCCTTCTCCGCCGCCTCTCCGCGCTTGTTCTCATCCTCTGGTTGGGCGTGGTGGCGCTGAGCTTCACCCGCCGCCAGCTTGACCGCCGGCCGTCGGGCGGACCCATCGAGCTGGGGGAGGAGGTAAGAAGGGGAGCGGAGCAGCCGATCCGGGTCCACAAGGGGTTCGAGTACAGCGACACGATCGGCGCCGAGCCCAACTTCCGCGTGGCCGCGCGGGAAACCGTGCAGTTCGCGTCGGGATGGTACGAGCTGCGCGATGCTGAGGTGTGGCTCTACCACGCCGGCGAGGTGGTCTACGGCCTGACCGCCCAGCGAACCCGCTTCAACCGCGATCGACGCGAAGCAATCGCCACCGGTGACGTGCGGCTCTCGCTCCAGGGCGGCGTGACGCTGCATGCGTCGGGCTTCGTCTTGCGGGGCCCGGAACGGAAGATGGAGAGCCAGGGGACGGCGACATTCGCGGGCCCGGGGTGGGGCGGGGTCGCGGGAGGGGCGGTCTCATCACTGGCCGACGACACCCTGGAGCTTACCGGGGGAGTCTCGATCGCCTGGCGGCAGGAGGGGAGTGAGGCCTCCTCGCTCGTGCTGCTGGCTCCCACGCTGCTCTACGCGCGCGAGCAGGCACTGCTCCGCTTTCCCGACGGCCTGACCCTGCTGCGCGGGCAACTGCGCATCCAGAGCGCGGGTGGCGAGGTGCAGTTGCGCGAGGCGGAAGGCGCGATCCAGCGTGCCCGCTTGGAGGAACCGGTCGAGATCTCGGGAGCGCTCGGCAATGGCGCGGCGATCGAGGGCATCGCCGGGGTGACCGAGATCGAAGCGCTGGACGATGGGCGCTACCGCCTGGCCGCCGCGCCCGCCCCCGGCGATGGCTGGGTGAGGATGGTCATGCGCGATGCCGAGGCTGGTTTGCGGGAGATCGAGGCCTGGCGAGTCGTTGGCGAGGGCGGAAGGGACTCCTGGGAGTGGCTCGAGGGGCAAGGACTGGTTTGCGGAAGCGAGATTCGCCCGCGCGAGGAAGCACTCCAGCTTGAGGCAAAGAGGATGCGCCTGACCTTCGAGAACGGCGAGCTCGCGACAGCGACCGCCGACGAGAGCGTCAACCTGGTGGCGGGGTCACAGCGCGCCGTCGGCGAGCAACTGGCGTTCTCTATGCAGAGCAGGCGGTTCACCCTCAAACCGGGACCGCGCAAGTGGGTCACGGTCGAAACCCCCGAGCTGGAATGCCAGGCAGGCCAGCTCGAAAGCGGCGAGGACGGTGAGATTGTCGCCAAGGGGCGCGTGAGCGGCACGGTGCGCCGCGGCGCGCTGTGGGGAAAGTCCGGGGCGCCGGTCCGTTTCGCCGCCGATTCGGTGCGGGTGAGCGGCGGCGGCGCCCGCCTCATGCTCGAGGGCGACGGCCGCCTCTGGCAGGGCGACCGGATGGTACGGGCGGATCGGATGCAGTACGACCGCGAAACCGAAGTGCTGCTTGCGCGGGGCAAGGTGGTGACGGTGGGGCAGCAGACCTCTGGTGCAAGCACCGGAAGCGAGGTGAGGCTGCGGGCGCGGGCGCTCGACTATCAGCACCTGGCGGCGCTCGCCACCTACCAGGGTGATGTCGTGCTGGAAGAGGCCGAGAGCCTGACCCAGTGTCAGAAGCTGGTGATCACGCTGACACCCGAGGGTGATCTGATCCTGGCTGATCTGGATGGCGGCGTGGTCATCACCGACCGGCGAACGGGCAGGGTGATTCGCGGCCAGCGGGCGCGCCTCGATATGCCGCGGGACCTGCTTGATCTGTGGGGAACGCCGGTGCTCATCCAGGAACCCGGTGGCAATCAGGTCAAGGGTGACCACCTACAATGGCGCCGTGAGACCGGGACGGTGACCGTGGTCGGAGGTGAGGAGCGGCCCACCGAGACGCTCTATCGCCCTCCCACTCCGGCGCCCACGGCTCCGACGACAGAGGGGAGGCAGCCATAGAAACAACGCGCCTCGAGGCTCGCGACCTGATCAAGCGCTACCGCGGCCGGACGGTCGTGGACGGCGTGACGCTTGACCTGCACGGCGGCGAGGTGGTGGGCCTGCTGGGTCCCAACGGCGCCGGAAAGACCACCACGTTCTACATGCTCGTCGGCCTCGTGCAGCCCGACGGCGGTCGCGTCTTCATCGGTGACGACGAGGTCACGGACTTCCCCATGTTCCGCCGCGCCCGGCTCGGTCTCTCGTACCTCCCGCAGGAGGCATCGGTGTTCAGGCGGCTGACGGTCGAGGAGAACCTCTTTGGCGTGCTCGAGCTGCTCGGCGTCTCGTTTGAGGTTGCCAGCGCGCGTGTGGGTCAGCTCCTCGAGGAGTTCGGGCTGGACCACCTGCGCCACCAGCGCGCGGACACCCTCTCGGGCGGCGAACGCCGGCGGGTCGAGATCGCCCGCGCCCTCGTGACCGAGCCGAGATTCCTGCTCCTCGACGAGCCGTTCGCCGGCATTGACCCCCTCACCGTGCTCGACTTGCAGCGCCTCATTCGCCACCTCAAGCGCCAGGGCTATGGGGTTTTGATCACCGATCACAATGTGCGGGATACCTTGAAAATCACCGATCGTGCGTCTATCATCAAAGACGGCAAGGTTTTTGCAAAGGGGGATCCCGAATCGCTCGCGATCGATCCCCTGGTGAGGCAGTTCTACCTCGGAGAGGAGTTTCAGCTTTAGGCTCATGGCGCTGGAACAGAAGCTCCACCTCAAGCTCGCGCAAAGGCTGGTGATGACACCCACGCTGCAGCAGGCGATAAAGCTGCTGCAGCTCTCGCGCCTCGAGCTCGAGCAGACACTGAGCTTGGAGCTGCAGACCAATCCGCTGCTCGAGATGATCGAGGAGACGCCCGGCGAGGATGGGGCGGGCGAGGAGCCGACGGCCGGGGAAGAGCCCGGCGAAAGCGAGGAGGAGGCACGTTCTGCGACCGCTGTCGAGGAAGGGGCGGACGCGGGCGAGGGCCAGGAGGGCGAGGTCG
>JAZDGE010000077.1:0-4167 GCA_043807175.1 Acidobacteriota bacterium | reverse complement strand
GGCACCACGATCAGGGTGTCGACGCAGTTGCGCAGCTCCTCGATCCCCTTGTCGGCGATCTTGGCCTTGCGGCTGCCCTCGAAGCCAAACGGCTTGGTGACCACCGCCACGGTGAGGGCGCCGGCGTCGCGAGCGAGCGAGCCGATCACCGGCGAGGCGCCGGTGCCGGTGCCGCCGCCCATGCCGCCGGCGATAAACACCATGTCGGAGTCCTCGAGGTTCTCGATGAGCTCGTCCGTGCGGTCGAGCGCGGCCTTGTGGGCAGCCTCGGGATCGCAGCCGGCGCCCAGCGCCCTGCCCCGCGCCGACGGGATCACGAGCTGGATCTTGACCCCGGCGAGGCAGGCGCGCAGGGCCTGGCCGTCGGTGTTGACGGCGATGAACTCGACCCCCTTGATGCCGGCGGTGATCATGCGGTTGAGCGCGTTGCAGCCGGCGCCGCCGACTCCCACCACCTTGATAGTGGCGGGCGAGGAGTCGTCCGCGGCGGTGATCAACGGGGTGGGTTTGGAGCGCGTGTCGTCAAACATGATCATAGGCCACCTCCTTCTTGCCCAGAACCTTTCTTGCTAGACGGGAAAAGAGACCGTCACGCGAGCGCGCCTGAAGCGCCAGCGGAGCGGTGCTGGAAATCACGGCACTGCGTGCATAGGCGAGCAGCCCGACGGCGACGGCCGGAGCGCGTGAGGGGAGCTCGGAGCAGTGGAGGAGCCGGGTGGCGTCGGCCACCCCCTCCAGCTCGCCGAGCCGCGCACGCATCACGAAGACCTCCTCGGCGAGCATCGCGAGCCCCTCGAGATGGGCGCCGCCGCCGACGATGACCACGCCGGTGAACGAGATGTCATTCGGCACCTGGCGCAGGATGTCGGCGGCCACCAGCTCGAGCGTCTCCTGCATGCGCAGGCGCAGCACCTTGCACATCTCCAGGCGCGAGATCACATGGTTGCCGCGGCCATCGATGGTGGGCACGGTGAGCGTCTCATCGGGGTCGGCGTCATCCAGCAACGTGGTGCCCGCCGCCCGCTTGATGCGCTCGGCGCCCACCGCCGTGGTCTGGAACCGGTGCACCAGGTCGTCGTTGATCTTGTTGGCGCCGAGCGGGAAGCAGCCGGCGGCGATGACCTTCTCGTTGGCGAACGCGGCATAGGTGGTGTTGCTGTGGCCGATGTCGATGACAATCGCGCCCAGCCGCCGTTCGTCCTCGGTGAGCGTGGCAAGACCGGCGGCGATCGGCGAGAAGAGCAGCCCCTCGACCTCGAGGCCGGCGCCGTTGATCGCCTTGGCGAGCGTGCGCACCGGGCTCTCCTGGCAGGCCACGACATAGGCGTCGACCGCGAGCTGGCGACCGACCACGTCGAGGGGATCGAGGAGGCCGTCCTGGTCGTCCAGCGTGTAGGCGTGGGTGAGCACATTGAGCACCGCGTGGCCGGGCGGCAGGGGTTGGCGGCGCGCGGCGTCGTGAAGCTGCTCGAGGTCCCTGCGGGTGACCTCGCGCTCGCGGTTGCCGAGGGTGATTGCGGCGCGCGTCGTGCGCCCCGAGATGAAGGTGCCCGCGACGCTGGCGAAGACGCGCTCGAGTGGGACCTTGGCCATGAGCTCGGCCTCCTCGACGGCGGCGCGGATGGCGGCCACGACTGGCTGCATCTTCACCACCTGGCCGCAGCGCAGGCCCTCGGAGGGGGCGAGGCCGACGCCGCGAATAACTATCTCCTCCTTGCCGTCGAGCTCGGCGATCAGAGCCAGCACGCGATGGTTGCCGACATCCAGCGAGGCGAGGACGCGCGGTGTGGGCGCCATCATGAGCTCGCTTTCGGGGGCGTAAGTGCGGGCAGGACGGCGACCCGCCCGGCGACCCGGGCATCGAGCCGCAGCGGCGTGGACCCCATCTCGGACTCCCAGGCGGCGAGCACCCGGCGGGCGGCGGCGAGGGTGGTCGCGTCCGCGGGGTCGATCACCACGGCCGCGGTCGTCCCGGCAAACTGGAGGGTGACCTCGCGCGGGCCGGCGCGCTCGACGGTCACGAGCCGGTCGCCCCACTGGCGCTCGCAGCTCGCCACCGCGGCCAGCGCCGCCACCCGCTCTTCCGGGCGGGCCGAGAAGCCACGCAGCTCAACCAGACTACCGTCCTCGTCGGGCGGCCCAAGCAGCACGCCCGCGGCATCCACCCAGGCCCGGCGATCGCCGTCGGCGGCCACCGCGACCGGGGTGCGCTCACTCACCACGCAGCTCACCACGCCGTCGAGAGAGATCTGCACGCGCGCGTCCGCCACCCATGGCAATGCCCGAACACTACCACGCAATGTCTCGGCCCGGGTGGCGATGGTCGGGTTGCCGAGGGCATGGCGCAGTGTCGCCTCGACCTCGGCAGCCGGGAAGCGCCGGGCGCCGGTGACCCGGATCTCGCGCACCTGTAGTCCCGCCGCCAGGGTCGTGGTGAGCACGAAGAGCGCCCCCACGCCGCCCAGCCGCCAGCCGGCCTGCCGCCAGCGCCTGCGGGTGCGCACCAGGCCGCTCATGAGGCGCCTCCGGCCAGCCACTGCTCGCCGAGGGCAACGACGTTGCCGGCGCCGAGCGTGAGTAGCAGGTCGCCTGGCCGCACCAGCTCGCTGAGCTGGCCCAGGGCGTCGGAGAAGGAGGCCGCGGCGACGACCTGGCGATGCCCGAGGCTGCGCGCCGCCGCCACCACAAGCTCGTGGCTCACGCCCGGCAGCGGCTGCTCGCGCGCCGGGTAGATCGGCAGCACCACCACGACATCGGCGGCCAGCAGGACCTCGCCGAACTCGCGCGCAAACGTCCGCGTGCGGCTATAGAGGTGGGGCTGGAAGATCGCTACCACGCGCGCCTCAGGGTGGCTCTGGCGAGCCGCGTTGAGGGTGGCGGCAATCTCCGACGGGTGGTGGGCGTAGTCGTCGACCAGGATCGCGCCGCCGCGCTCGCCCTTGCGCTCGAAGCGGCGGGCCACTCCGGCAAAGGAGGCGATCGCGGCGGCCGCCGCGGCGAAGGAGACTCCGGCCTCGAGGCTGGCCGCGAGCGCCGCGAGGGCGTTGGCGAGTGCGTGGCGGCCGGGCAGAGGAACGGAAAGCTCGCCCAGCTCCTCAGCCTGCCACACCACCCGGCAGCGGCAGCCTGAGGTGGTGAACACCGCGGCGCGGGCGTGCAGGTCGGCCTGGGGCGAGATGCCGTAGGTGATGGTTCGGCGGGCGAAGCGCGGCAGGAGGCGGCGCACCCCGGGGTCGTCGAGACAGACGATGGTCGCGCCGTAGAACGGCACCCGGTTGGCGAAGCTGACGAACGCCTCCTCCATCGCCTCCAGGGTGCCGTAGAAGTCGAGGTGCTCGGCCTCCACATTGGTGATCACCGCCAGCGCCGGGAAGAGCGCAAGAAACGAGCGGTCGTACTCGTCCGCTTCGCAGACCAGGTATTCGGAGTGGCCGAGACGGGCATGGGCGCCAAGGAAGTGCATCCGGCCGCCCACGACCACCGTGGGGTCGAGCCCGGCGGCGGTGAGCACAAAGCCGGTGAGCGAGGTGGTGGTGGTTTTGCCATGGGTGCCGGCGACCGCAATCGACCACTTGAACCGGGAGATCTCGCCGAGCATCTCGGCGCGCCGGATCACAGGCACGCCGGCCTCGCGGGCCGCCGCAACCTCGGGGTTGTCGGGCGTCACCGCGGAGGAGACCACCACCACGCCGGCGCCCGTGAGGTGCGCGGGGTCGTGGCCCTGGGCGATGCGGATTCCCTGGGCCGCCAGGCGGGCGGTTGTCTCTGAGGCCAGGAGGTCGCAGCCGGAGACCTCCAGGCCCTCGCCGTGGAGCAGCTCGGCGAGGCCGCACATGCCGGCGCCGCCGATGCCGACGAAGTGGAGGTGGCGGACATGGCCGAAGTTCATGAATGCCCCCCACCCACCCGAGAGACCGGGGACCGGGGTCCGGGGTCCGGGGTCCGGCCCCCACCCACCCGAGAGAACGCGGATCGGTGATCGGATTCCGGGGATTGCCCAGGAAAGGGAGGTGAAGGCTGAAAGCTGAATGCTGAAAGCTGAAAGCTGAATGCTGAATGCTGAGAGCTGACCGCTCCCGCGCTCGTCCGTCCGCCAACGCTGTGCCGCTCGCCTTCGATGAGGTGCCCGTGGGGAGCGTCGCCGTGCGGCGGGCCACCGCCAAGGGC
>JAZDGE010000076.1:0-3195 GCA_043807175.1 Acidobacteriota bacterium | reverse complement strand
GGTCTCGTCGGTGGATGCGTTGTCGACGGCGATCACCTCAAAGCCCCGGTTCTCGCCGAGCGCATCGAGGCAGCCGCCGATCACCTCGGCGGAGTTGAAGGTGACAAGAACGATCGTGAGCTTCACCGGAGAGCCCGCCTGGCCCAGGGGTTGTGGCGGGCGATGAAGCCCCAGGGGCCGACCGCCCGGCCGTCACGAAAGGAGGTCCGCCGCAGGGCCAGCATGCGCAAGCGCTGGCGCCGGCCCGGGCCCTGGCAGAAGTTGGAGAGATGGGCGATCAGCACCCCGGCCCGCGGGAAGTCCTCGTCCCAGTGCTCGCAGTGGTTCCAGTGCCACGAGAGCGTGGCGCAGGCGCCCGGGCGGATGGTGTTGGCCCAGACCTGGAAGTAGTCCTGGTCGGCGATCATGTGCGCGCCGATGGTGTGGGCGGCGTCGCGAGCGCGCCTGGTCTCACGCGCCCAGCTCGTGAAGCTCAGGAGGCCGGCTCGGGTACCGAGCACGACGCCGCTGTTGTAGAAGCGAAACTCCTCGAGCGGGGGCGCGGCGGCTCCGGGGGCGAGGAAGGCGAGCGAGTGCGTGATGAAGTGATCACGCAGCTCCCGCCGCGTCCACCCGCTCCTGGTGATGGTCGTCTGCTCGGCCATCGCCAGCTCCCGGCCGGCGAGCGCCGCCATCACCATCGACTCGTCGATCCGCCCGACGAAGACGGCGTCACTGTCGAGCAGCAGCAGCGCCGGCGCCCGGCTGCCGCCGAGGCAGGCGGCGAGCGCGTCGAGCTTGGCGAGGAATGGCCCGGCGCGGCCGCGCTCTGCCGGCGCTTCCGGGATCGCGACCTGGGTGACGCGTTCGCGGGGAAGCCGCAGCGGTCCGAGCCGCCCGTGAACCACGAAGAGGTCGAGCTCGGAGCGTTCGAGAACCGACAGCGCCGCCTGTCGCGCCGAGCGGTAGTAGTCGCGCCGGCCACAGGCGAGCACGCACACGCAGACGCCGCTCATGTCCGCTGCCTCTCTCCCGCGCCATCGCTGCCCGCCGCGCCGCCCACCAGCGCGGGCGCCGGTCGCGGCGCCCTCCGCGAGGCGAACCGGAAGCGCAGGTGGCGCAGGCGGTCGTGAAGCGGGTGCGAGAACCTCGCCACGCAGCCGGATGCGAGGGTGGCGAGCAGCGAGTAGTCGACGCCGGGGATGGCGCCCGGGCCAGGGTCGCGGCGCCCGAACCGCGATCCTCCATCGGCGGCCGCGGGGAAGGTGGAGCGCCACCAGTCGTAGAGCCACGAGCCCGGCGCCGGCGTGAAGAACGAGGGCGACACGTAGCGCGGGCGGATTTTCTCGATCGCCGCGAGCGTCTCGCGGTCGTCCGCGAGCGCCCAGCTCCCGTCGGGGCGCGGGATTCCAAGCATCACGTTGGCGAAGATCTCGAGGCCGAGCTGGTGGCAGATCTCGGCGGCGCGGAAGTTCTGCTCGCAGGTCGTCCCCTTGGCGAGCCAGTCGAGGATGGCGTCGTTGAACGACTCGAAGCCGATGGAGATCACCTTCAGGCCCGCGCGCCGCATGGCGGCGATCACTTCGGGGTAGCGGCAGATGACATCCGCCCGGCAGGCGGCCCACCAGCGCAGCTTTCGTCTGACGAAGCCGGTGCGGTGAAGGGCCTCGCAGAAGTCGAGCACCCAGCGCGGCGCCAGCAGGAACTGATCATCGTGGAAGACGGCGCTGCGCATCTGGTAGCGGCTGGACAGCGCCTCGAGCTCGGCGATCACGTTGGCGACGCTGCGCCGGCGCAGCGACGGGATGCGCCGGGAGGGGTCGCTGGGCGAGGGTTGGGTGTAGAGATTCTGCTCGCCGGGGCCGCAGCAAAAACGGCACCCGAACGGACAGCCGCGGCCGGTGAGGAGGTCGACGGTCGGCGCCGGCAGACTCCACAGCGGGAAGCGGGTGCGCCGTGCGTAGTCGGGGTAGAGCTCGCGATCCTCAAACGGCAGCGCATCGAGGTCGGGCGGCTCCCCCCAGGACACCCGGGGCCAGCCAGGCTGCCCGGCGATCAGCCGCGGGAGGGACACCTCACCCTCGCCGCGGAGCACATGGTCGACCGCGGCCGGCGCCTCTTCCGGGAACATCGTCAGATGGATGCCGCCAGCCGCCGTGATGCAGTCAGGGAGCACTTTCTTGGCGCGCTCGCAGCAGGCCAGCGCGGTGGCAATCTCCACCGTGTGGGCGGTGACGCACACGAACTGAGGGCGCTCGCGGGCCAGGATCTGGTCGTAGTCGTGCCAGCCGGAGAGCAGGCGCAGGTCGGCCAGCACCACCCGGTGCCCGGCCCGCCGGAGCACCGCCGCGAGCATAGTGAGGGCATGCCGCGGCAGCGCGTCCTCCATCGTGCCAGGGCGCAGCCCGCGGCCCCAGCCGCTGGTGGCGAGCTGCGGGTTGACGAGCGCCACGGTGGCCATCGTGTCCCCGAGTGTACGCGAGGGCGGCTGCGCGAGCCAGGGGAACGCCTGGCGGGTCAGGCCTCGACCTCTGCTCGGGCCGCCAGGGGGTCTTTCTTGACAATCGCGCGAGCGGCCCTCCCACTCAGCGCCCGTAGTTGTCTTGAAGCTGGGTTGCAGCAAACGTAGGCAAATGGAGGCTTTCATGCAGGTCCGAATGCTGCTCGTCATTTCACTGGCCATGGCCGGGGTGTCGGCCGCCGGCCAACCCCGCATCAGCTTTGAGCAGGACCGGGTGGTCGCCGAAGGCATCATCCCTGGTGCCCAGGTGGCCTGGTTCAGCGTGGCCAGGGAGCCGGCGCCCTTTCAGGCGGCGATGATCCGGCGTGAGGCCGTCGTGACCGACACCACGGGCGCCGGCAGCGTCAGCTTCGATCTCGGCCAGGACGTGCCCGCGTGCTCGATCTGGGTCGCGGTCGACCTCGCCAGCGGCGAGCTCGAGGTCGCCGCACCGCCGTCAGAGCCCCTGCGCGAGGTGACGCTCCCACCGGGGGCGTTCCGCAGCGCTCCAAGCGGCAAGCTCGCCCGCCTCGTGCAGGCGACGCATCTGCTCGAGGTGTTCGTGGCGCGTCCCGGCGCCGGCGCCTGGGTCGGCACGCTCACCGATCAGGAGGACCCCGACCTCAAGCGGCCCAGTCATGGACAGGTCAGCATCGCACTCGAACGCCTCCAGCCGGTCGGAGCGACCGCCCCGGCCCCGGACGAGTTCCTGGCCG
>JAZDGE010000075.1:0-3584 GCA_043807175.1 Acidobacteriota bacterium | reverse complement strand
CTGGACTGCCCGAGAGCTGAAAGCTGATAGCTGATGGCTGACTGCTCGTCGCCAGCGGCCCGCTACCTTCTGCCTCCCGCCTTGTTCCACTAGAATCTCTCCATGGTCGCCTGCGATCCCCGCATCCCGCCGCGACGCGTCGGCGTGGCAGTGAAGCGCAACAACCCGGACGCGGTGCTGCTCGGCAGAAGACTGCTTCGCGAGCTCGCGCGCCGAGGCGTCGAGAGCGTCGTCGACGCCGACTCGGCCGCCGCGCTGCGCGTGAAGGCGGGACCGCCGCGCCCGCTGCTCGGGCGCGAGGTCGATGTCGTCATCGTGCTCGGGGGCGACGGCACGTTCCTCTCGGTGACCCGGGGTTGCCCGGCGGCGACGCCGGTGGCGGGGATCAACCTCGGCACCCTTGGCTTCCTCACCGAGCACGCGCCCGAGCGTACATTCGAGCTGCTGGACGAGATCCTGGAAGGGCGCATCCAGGTCGAGCAGCGGGATCGGCTGGAGGTTCAGGTCAGCGGTGGCGACGGCGGGCGGAGGTTTCTAGTCCTCAATGACGTCGTCGTCAATAAGGCGGCTCTGGCGCGAATCGCGACGATCTCGGTCACGATCGACGGCGAGTTCCTTTCCCGTTACCGCGGCGACGGCCTGATCCTCTCCACCCCGACCGGCTCGACCGCCTACAACCTGTCGGCGGGCGGCCCGATCGTGTTTCCCGGCCTCGCGGCCCTGCTGATCACGCCGATCTGCTCACACACGCTGGCGGACCGACCGTTGGTGGTGCCACTGTCGTCGCGCGTGGAGGTCTGGCTCGAGGAGGGTGACGCCGAGGTCTATCTCACGCTCGACGGCCAGCTTGGTTTTCCGTTTCTGCCCGGGATGCGGATCGCGGTGTTGCCGGCCGCCGAGCCGCTCACCCTCATCCGCGATCCTGCCAGCAGTTTCTTCTCGATCCTGCACCAGAAGCTGAAGTGGGGCTCGCGGGAGGCCTAGGATTGGTCACGCGCCGGCATCTCTCCCGCACCACGCTCGCGTTCCTGGTCGCGCTCGCCTTCTGGGCGCTCGCCCTGGCCGGCCTCGTCTCGCTTGCGCAACGGCCGGCGGCCCGCCGCTGGCTCGCGGGCCAGGTGGCGCGGGAGCTCTCGGGGACGCTCGCACTTCCTGTTCGCATCGCCGACAGCTCCTTCTCGCTCTACCCGCCGCGACTGGCAGTGGTCGGCATCGAGGCCGGGCCGGCCGAGGACCCGATGCTGCGCATCGAGTCCGCCGAGGTGGCCTTAAGCCAGCTCCGGCTCGCCGAGCGCGAGCTTGTGCTCTCGTACCTGCGCGTGATGGGGTTGCGCGTCAACGGCTCGTTGCCGTTACAGGCGCGACCGGGAGGGGCGCCCTGGCTGCGAATCCTGGTGCGGCAACTGGCGGTCGAGGACGTGCAGGTGGAGCGCTTCGAGCTGCCGAGCGGGGTGGTGATCGCGGCCAAGGAGGTGGATCTGCGCTGGAGCGGGACGCCTCGCTACCCGGCAAGCGCGGTGGTGGTGCATGCAGGCGCCGTCTTGGTGCGCGCGCCGGGGGTGGAGCCGGTGGAGGGCTCACTTTCCGCCTGGGGGAAACGCACGCCCGAGGGCTGGGAGATCGGGCGGCTGCGGGTTGGCGGCCGCGGCTGGAAGCTCACCGCGCGCGGCGCCATCCGCTCGGGCGCGCTGAGCGGCCAGGGCGAGGCCGAGGTCGATCTCGCCGTGCTGGATCGCATCGCTCACGTGCGCGCCGGGCTGCGTGGCGAGGTAAGCCTGGCCTGGCAGGCGGCGGTCAGCCGGGAGGAGTTCCGAGTCGAGGGCCGCGTCAGGGGCTCGCAGGTCGGCGTGGTTGGCTTTCCCTTCACCGATGTCGAGGGAGAAGCCCGGGTCACGAGCGACGGGATCGAGGCCTCGCTTGCCCATGCCGGTTTTGGCGGTGGCGCGATCGAAGGCTCGTACGTGATGGATGGGCTCGGTCCCCCGTGGCGCCACCGCATCGCCGCCCGTGGGCAGGGAGTGGGGGTGGCTGCGTTTCTCAAGGTGATCGGCGTGAGCGATGCCGGCCTGGCAGGGGTCTGCCGCGTGAGCGCCGATCTCAACTGGAGCGGCCGCCGCTTCAAGGAGGGCAGGGGGACGGCGGTCGTGGAGCTGCGCGAGGGCCGCGGAGACGTCCCGATAGCCGGGCAGCTCGTGTTCTCCCATACCGGCGAAGGAGCGCTGGGGATCGCGAGCACGGGCGCGACCCTGGCCGGCGCTCCGCTTCGCTGGGTGGGAGGGCTCTCGCTGGGTACCTGGGTTCCGAGCTGGCAGATTCAGGCGGATCGAGTTGCCGTCAGCGTCGTGGCGAGGCTGCTGCGGGGCTGGGTGGGCGCCGAGGTGCTGCCGCCGGAGCTGGCGGGCGAGGCCGCGCTCGACATCCGGTTGCGCGGCCCCTTCTCGAATCTCTCCGTGATTGGCGATGTGGCGATGGCGCCGGCGGTGTTCGGCCCGATCCACGCGGATGGCCTCGAGGCGTCGTTCCAGGTCGCCGACGGCAAGCTCACCCTGGAAAAGGGAATGGTGCTGGTCGGCGCGGGGAAGGTCGAGGCGGCCGGCGAGCTGCGCTTTCGGCAAGATCCCGGCTTTGCGCTCGAGCTCGAGGGCAAGGGGTTGCCACTGGCGCGTCTGGTGGGCTGGGGCGGTGTCCGGGCGCCACTCGCCGGCAAGGTGGACTTCACCGGAGGCGCGCGAGGCGACCTTGCCGCGCCCACGGCGGAGGCTCGGCTCGCTCTCCGCGAGGTGGCGTTGGCCGGCGTCCCGTTCGGGAGCGGAACCGGGAGGTTGGCGCTAGCCGAGGGCATCGTACGAGTAGAGGACCTGCGGGTCGGCGGCTTTTCCGCCGACCTGGTCGTCGACCTCGAGAGACGCGAGGCGCTCGTCGATGCCGCGCTGATCGGCTTCGGTCTCGAGGGGGTGTCCCCACCACTGGCGCGCCTCGTGGGCGGGGCGCTCGACTGCTCGCTCCATGGCGCCTTCTCCTTCGACCGGCCAGGTGGGCGTCTCACGCTGGCCAGCAGCGAGGGTGCCCATGGCGAGGTCGTGCTCGACCGGCGAAGCATCACGCTCGGCCTCGAGCGACCCGGGGTGTGGCGGGTGAGCGGTGCTATCCGCCAGGCGGAACGAGCTTTCCGGGGACGCATTACCTTTGGCGTCGCCTCCTGGCGCCGAATTACCGAGGATCTGCTCGGCGCCGAGTTTCCCCTGGATGGGGTGCTCGATGGCGAGGCCGAGCTGACGGTTGAGGCCGGCAAGCCGCCCCGACTGGAAGGCAGCGTCAGCCGGCTGGAGCTGGAGATCGAGGGCGAGCGCGCGGCGCTCGAGTCGCCGGCGAGCTTCATCGTGGAAGGCAGCGCCCTGCGGTTTCCCGGGGCGACCCTGGTGGGGCCAAGGTCGAGCCTGTTCGTGAGCGCCGAGCGGGCAGTGGATGGGTCGCTGTCGGGCCGGGTGGCCGGCCAACTGCCTGCTGCCCTGCTCGCGCTGGTCTGGAGGGAGAGCAACCCGCGCGGGCGCCTCGACCTGCGCGGCGAGATTCGCGGCAGCGAC
>JAZDGE010000074.1:0-5078 GCA_043807175.1 Acidobacteriota bacterium | reverse complement strand
GGCGCCGATCACGACCACCAGCGTTCGGGTGGCGCCAAGGTCGTCGGGCTGAGCCAGCGGCTTGACGTCGAAACCGAGCTTGAGCTTGGTGTTGAGAAGCACCTTGACGACCGCAATGTCGGAGCTCTGGCCGATCGACGTGATCATGCCAGGCTTCTCGAACACCAGAGGCGCCTCGGCGCTGGCGCCTCGCGCCACCAGAGCGGCAAGCATCAGGGCGACCAGGAGGGTGTTGCGCTGAGGGCGTCGCATGGCACGTCCTTTCACGTGAATACGCGCAAATCGCAAAGCGCCCGGCTCAGTACCCGATCACCGCGCCGTCGCGGCGCGGGTCGGCGCCGCCGATACGCAAGCCGGTCTTGCGGTCGATGATGATCCCCTGCGCGCCGCCGAAGTAGAGATCGAAGTCGCGCAGGATCTGGAAGGTGTAGCCGAGCCGTTCAAGGGTCGCCATCGTCGCGGCCGGGAAGCGCCCCTCGACGTAGAGGTCCTTCTCGGTATCGCGGGCAAAGAAGCGCGGCGCCTCGATCGCCTCCTGAATCCCCAGCCGATAGTCGACGAGGTTGGCGACGAGCAGCACCATGGTCGAGGTGATGCGAGCGGCGCCAGGCGTGCCGAGAGCGGCAAACGGCCGGCCCCGCCTGATGATGATGGTCGGGGCGATCGTGGTGCGCATTCGCTTGCCAGGCGCCATCACGTTGACGCCGCGGGCGGAGAAGTTCTTCATCTCGTTGTTGAGGATGATCCCGGTGCCGGCCACCATCACCTTGGCGCCGAAGAAGTCGGACATCGTCTGTGTGAGCGCGACCAGATTGCCGTCCCGGTCGGCCACCGCGAGCGAGGTCGTGCTCGGGCTCGAGTCGTTGTCGAAGCTTCCTGGCAGCACCTTCGGGGTGACCGAACGCGGGTCGATCTCACGGGCCCGGGCCCGAGCATAGCGCCTGGAGAGCAGGTCGGTGACCGGCACCTTGACGAAGAAGGGGTCGGCGACAAAGGCGCTGTAGTCGGCAAAACCCCGCTTCATTGCCTCGGCCATCAGGTGGACATTGGCGGGGTCGAGAAGGGGCCGTTTGGCGAGCGAGAAGCGGTCGAGGATCTGGAGGATCTCGATCACCGGCAGCCCACCAACTGGGGGCGGGGCGGAGACGAGCTCGTAGCCTCGATAGCGGCCACGAACCGGCGCCCGCTCGATGGCGCGGTAGCCGGCAAGGTCGGCCGGGGAAAGAAAGCCGCCGTGAGCGGCGACCTCGGCGGTGATGGCGGCAGCCAGCTCGCCACGATAAAACACGTCCACCCCGCCGGCCGCAAGCGCCCGCAGGCTACGCGCGAGCTCGGGGTTCCTGAGCGTGACGCCCGGCTCAATCGGCAGGCCTCCAGGGCAAAAAAGCGCCGCCAGCGGCTCGTTCTCGAGGATCTCGGCAAAGTGCTCGCTGACCGCGGCCGCAAGCGTCGGGGTGACGGTGAAGCCCTCCTCGGCGAGCGTGATCGCGGGCGCCAGGATGCGGTCGAGGGGCATCGAGCCGTATCTCGCGAGGGCGAGCGTGAGACCCGCGACGGTGCCGGGCACGGCCACCGCGGCATGCCCGGTGGCGGGGACCTTCGACGCGAAGCTGGCCGTGGCTGGCGCTGTCGAGCGGTAGTCGACGGCCACCGCGGTCTTGTTGCGCGCCTGATAGATCACCATCATTCCCTCACCACCGAGCCCGCTGGCATTTGGTTCCGCCACGCCGAGGGCGAAGGCGGCGGCCACCGCCGCGTCGACCGCATTGCCGCCTACCTTCATGATGTCGATGCCGGCCTGCGACGCGAGGGCATGTGCGGAGGCGACCATGCCGTGCTCCGCCACCACTGCCGGCTGTCTGGTTGCAGCGCCAGCGAGGGCCGGCACGAGGAGCGCCACGAAGACAATGCCGGCGAGCCGCCAGTCGGCCCGGCCCCAGCGCTTGAGTTCCACGCTCATCTCCATCACCTGAACCTCTCCCCACGCGCCTCAGCCGGCGCGGTGCTCTCGGCGAGGAAGGCGCCGAGACCCTGGGCCACCATCTCTTCGTAGGCGGGCACGCCCGCTAGCTCGACCGCCCGATCGGCGCGCCCATCGGCGATGCCGGCGACCAGCTCGGCGATCGTGGCCAGGTGTCTGGCTACGCGGACCTCGAGCGGCCATCCGGCGATTGAAAACGGCACCGACAGGCGATTCTCTGCCGCTGCCCGCTCGTAGAAGCGATCCTGTCCAGAAGTCACCAGGCGCGAGTCGGTACGGCCGCGCAGCCGCCCCTGCGCCGGGTTGGTGGTTTCCACCAGGACTGCCAACGTCGCGGTGGCGTCGCCCCACTCGCGGTGCGAGAGGCCGTGCAGGTTGGCCGGAGAACCCTCGAGGCCGATCACGATTCCCGCCGCCTGCAGGTTCAGGTTCGCGAGTGCTGCGAGGTCGGCGGCGCGCTCGTGGGCGACGATCGTGTTGACGACCGGGTACTCGGGCGCCGCCTCGTGGAGGTCGATGGCGAGGTCGATGCGCTCCTGGCGGATCAGCGAGGTGATGGCGAAGGCGATCTGCTCGGTAAGCGTTCCCTCTGCACGTCCCGGGTACGCACGGTTGAGGTTGCGCGTCTCGATCCCGGCGAGCTTTTGCCCCGAGCCGGCCAGGGTTGTGACCTGAGGATCGGGCCACTGGTGCACGGGATTCGAGGCTCGAGCGCCATATGTGAAGCTGCGCGGCCCTCCCGGCGTTTTCACCATGAACCTTTGCGGGTGGCCTTCCTGAGCGATGTTGTGGGTGAACCCGCTGGCATTCGCACGCGGGATCACCAGCAGCCTGCCTCGGTGGATGCGTGCGCGTTCCACCAGCACGATCGCGGCCAGGTATCCCGCCGGCTCGTCACCGTGCGTCCCGCCGAGGACCAGCACGGCACCCCCTGGGTCGGCCCCGGCCAGCTCGAATACCGGCGTGTCGCCCGCGGTCCCTGCGAGGGCCGGGAGGTAGGCCGACAGCATCCTGGTTCCCGTCACGCCAGGACCCGGTCGGAGCGAATCCGGTTGGTGCATGGCCCGGAAGCTCGGCGCCGCCGCCACCGCCGCTCCCAGCGCCACCGCCACTGCCAACCCGCCGGTCCCCCTTGTTGCCTGCAGCCTCACCTCGCGAGTGCCTCCCGTTCTTCTTACGCGGAGAATCGAGTGCAAGCGGCGCAGAGCTTATCAGTGTGCCGCGACGAGCGCCGCGTCGCAGCGAACCACCGCCTCGGCAACCGCCTCGGTGCGCGTGCGGTACAGCCGGGCGAGACGGTCGCGGGCGGCGAGGTCGTGCCAGACGTCGAGCGAGCGCTGGTACCAGGCGCGTGCATGACCCAGGCTCGACCGCGTCGAGCTGCCGCGGTGCGCTGATGCCAAGCGCTCGAGGGCGACGCCCATCCCCTCGTAGACGCCGGCGAGCGTGACTGCAATCTGGACATTGGAGGGATTGGCACGCGACCACCTCTCGAGGAGGTCGCGCGCCTTCTCGAGCACGAGGATCGCCTCCGTGAGCTTGCCCGCATCGCTGAGCGTGCCGCCAAGATCGCGGTACGCCTCGGCAAGGCGGTGTCGGATTTCGGCACTCTTCGGGTCGCCGGCGAAAAGTGTCTCACCCATGTGCACGGCGCGTTGTAGATACGCCCTGGCGGGCGGCCGCTGGCCCAGCGCGTTGAGGTTGCCACCGATCTGCGTGTACGTGCGCATCAGTGTGCTGCGGTGGCGTTCGCTGGCCGGGTTTTCTTCGGCCAGGACCTCCTCGATGGCCTCGGCCTTCTTGAACGTGACCAGCGCGGTCTCACGCTCCCCGATCAGCGTTTGCGCGAGACCCTGGCTCCAGTAGGCCTCGGCGAGGTCACAGCGCGCCCTGGGGTCGCTCGGGTCGGCGGTGGCGAGCGTCTCGCGCAGCGCTTGTAGCTTGTTGAACACCTCCAGCATGGCGGGGAGATCGGCCTCGCGCATGAGCGCGTTGCCGAGCGTCTCGTAGGCGGCAGCCAAGCCGGCGCGCAGTGACGCGCGGGAGGGGTCGGCCGCCACTAGCACCTCCCGGATCGTGACCGCCTGGCGGGCGAAGGCAATGTAGTCGGTCGCGTCGCCCATCTGGCCCATCACCTGCGCGATGTGGAGCAGGCTGTCGGCAAGGTCATCCTGGTCCTGGAGATTGTTGGGATCTGCGTCGACCAGCTTCTGGCGGATCAGCAGCGCCTTGTGGAAGCTCTCGAGCGCGCCGGAGATGTCGCCGAGGTCAAGTCCATAGCCGCGGCTCTGGACATCACCCACCCGCATCAACGCGACTGCCAGCTCGCGCTGGACCGACAGGTCTCCGGCACTGTCCTGCTCCAGGATCGAGAGGTACTCGAGCGCCCGTTTGACGAGCAGCTCGCGGGCCGCGGTCGCGCCCGGCAAATCGACGATCGTCGCGTCGAGCTCGAAGAGCAGCGAGCTGGCAAGCTTGCGAAGGTCCTGATAGCGCCGCTCGGCGCGCGCGCGCTCGCGCTCGGCGACGCGCGCCTGCCACACCGTGGCGCTGACCCCGACCACGACCGCGACCACGACCAGGGCTGCCGCCGCCACGCCCGCGCGATGGCGGCGGAGGAATTTGCCGGCGCGGTAGGTGAAGGTGTCCTTGCGCGCCGCCACCGGCAGTCCCGCGAGGTACCGGCGGATGTCGTCGGCGAGCTGGTCCACCGAGCCGTAGCGCCGCTGCGGCTCCTTGCGCAGCGCCATGAGGAGGATGTTGGTCAGGTCGGCGGGCACATGAGCGCTGGTGGGGGGTCGCTCCGGCCCAACCTCGCAGACGACGCGGGCGATCTCCTCGGGGGTATGGTGCGTGATCTGGTATGGGCGGCGGCCGGTGAGGAGCTCGAAGAGCACCATGCCGAGGGAGTAGACGTCGGTGGCGGTGGTGATGCGCTCGCCGCGCACCTGCTCAGGGCTGGCGTAGTCCGGAGTGAGCATGCGCAAAGCGGTGGCGGTGCGGCTGGCGGGATCGGCCGGGAGCTCAGGGCTCAAGACCTTGGCGAGGCCGAAGTCGAGGAGCTTTGGCACTCCAGCCGGAGTGACCAGGATGTTTC
>JAZDGE010000073.1:0-5111 GCA_043807175.1 Acidobacteriota bacterium | reverse complement strand
CGGTCGCAAGTGATAGCAGATTCTTGTCGCAGGGGCCACCCCGCGGTGAGGCGGTCGATTTGACGGCTGCACGGTCGTGCACTAGATTGGCAGGAAGCTCGGCTCGTGCGGCGGGAAAGCTTGGTCGGGTGGGCCGGCGCGGGAGGTGAAACGTGGTGCGGAGAAGCGGTGGTGTGCTGGTGCTTGCGCTGCTGGCTGGCAGTGTGGGGCAGGCAGACGAGATCATCCTCCCCACCTTCGCCTGGCAGTTGAGCGGCGAGGCGGGGAACGTCTGGTCGTCAGAGGTCTACGTGACGAACGCCGGGTCGATCCCGGTGCGCGTCGACCTGGCCTGGCCGATCATGGGCCGTGTCAAGGAGCCGAAGATGTGTCTGATCCCCCCGCCGTGGGGAATCAACGTGGCCCCCCGCTCGAGCGTCGTCTTTCCGACTCGGCTGATTTACCATCTGATTTCGTGCCCGGACGAGTTCGTTGGGGGGCTGGTCTTCTCGACCAACGGCGCGGTCACCATCAGTAGCCGCCTGGTCAATCACGGGGCGCAGCCACACGGACCGGACGACGGCCTCCTCGCCGGCGTCGGCCAGGAGATCCCCGGGATTTCGATCAGAGACGTCCCGCGCGGCGCCGGGCCACACACGCTGCCGGCGCTTACCTGGCATGCAAACTCGTGCGGGACGCCGGCGTTCGAGACCTACCTGCAACTGGTCAATCCAGGTGCGGAAGCAGTGAGGCTGACTCTCGCGCGCAATGCCGACCGTACACCGGCCTCGCTGGAGATCGACGGCACGGTGGAGGAAACACCCGTCACGATCACACTCCCGCCGTATAGTTGGCAGCAGCTCCGCATCGCGCCCGCACCCAACGACTCGCCGGTGTGCCTCGAGCCCGAGCTGTTCGATCTGTTCCTGTTCAGTCCGAGCGGGCCGGCGGTGGTGTACGCATCGGTGGTGGATCGCACCTCGCAGGATGCGCGTACGGTGCTGCCAGTCGTGGTGCGTTCGGCGACTCGGGTGCTCCGCGCGGCGCCCTAGCACTCCCGATCGGAAAGACACCGGGATTCGAGCGCCGCAGCATCCACGGCGGCGGCGCATCGGTGCTCTCGCTGCC
Organism: Acidobacteriota bacterium; assembly: GCA_043807175.1. Classification (GTDB taxonomy): domain Bacteria; phylum Acidobacteriota; class Thermoanaerobaculia; order Thermoanaerobaculales; family Thermoanaerobaculaceae; genus JAZDGE01. The sequence goes on along the minus strand of JAZDGE010000073.1, from coordinate 4,004 downwards.
GGCCATGGCTCGAGAGCGCGGGCGCGGGCGGCCATGACCACGGCCGCGCCGATGGAGATCCGGGCAGGCACTGCCGAAAGGCCCTTTGTGACCAGCATTTCTGAGCGATGACTGGCCCGCAAACGCCGGAGGGACACCGGCAAGGCTGCCGCGATGCCACGTGGCGAGGTGCTCGACGCACGCGCAGGGAGGCTTCCCCTTGGCATGAGCAGAACCCTCCTTCGCCTTTGCGCGGGAGGGGACGCAGCGGGCTGCACGATCAGGGCGTTGCCCCGGCGGTTTGAGGCAGAGCGCCACTAGCCCGCATTTCTCACCGCTTGTCCTACTGCGAGCGCCGATAGCACGTCATCTCGGGCCGTACTCGCTCGTCGCTCCTCGACGTACTGTTCAAGTACGCCTGCGTCGCGCCTCGCTACGTGCGGCCCGATCTGACGCACTCTCGGCGCTCTCGCGACGGACCGCGGTGAGGAATGCGGGCTAGAACCGCAGCGAGAGCCCGGCGAAGGGTCCGCTAATTTTGAGGTTGGCGTAGTCCGGCTTGTCCTTGTACTTGAGCTCGAGAACGCGGTAGCTGGCGATGATCGCGAGGCTGGGAACCGGAACGATCTTGATCCCCGCCTCGCCGTCGACCATCGAGCCCTTGCTGCCGGCGCTGATGCCGGAAAGCTCTGCGAAGATGTCGAGGCCCCGGTGCGGCACGATGTCGAGTGCGAGGCCGATGGTCGGCAGCATAGCGTCGAACTTCTCGCTCGCGCGCTCGGGCGGTTGGAGCTCGTTGGCGGCAAGGCGAGCCTCGATCGCGAGCTGCTTGACCTCCAGCAGCGTGCCCAGGCGAAAGGCGCCGTTCCCGGCGTTGACGAACTGCCAGATCCAGCCGAGCCGCCCGTACTTCTTGTCGAGGGCGGAGAGCACGCGGGTACCCACCGTGTAGGTCTGGCCGGAGAACTCGATCGTGCGGCTCACGCTCGCGTCGCCGGCATAGGCCACCTGGAGGTAGCCCAGGCGAATCCGGCTCCGCGGGCCGGTGTTGAAGATCAGCCGCAAATCGGTGATGTTCTTGTCGGTCATCCCGAGATCGTCCTTGAAGTCGAACGCGGTGCCGAGCTCGCCGTTGCCCACCCGGGCATCGGCGGCGAGCGTGCTCTTCCAGTAGCGCCCCTCGATTTCCACCTTCGGCTGGGCGAGCGCGGCCGGCGCCAGCAACATGACGATCGCGGCAACACGAATGGCACGAAAAGTGAGTCTCAACACCATGGCGTTGTCCTCCCTTGTGCGGCAGCCCAGGGAGTGGGTGAATCACCTGAGCACGAAACGATTCTCGCAGCCCTGCGCCCGGCGCCCGGTGATGGCAGTCACCGCCTCGCCCCGCAGGTCGCAAAGGGGGCAGGCCGGTTGCGCGGGAAACCTGAGCTGACGTGCCTGGATGGGCGGGGCGGCAGCCACGCCTCGCGCGAAAAGGCGATGTGGCCGCTGCTGTCCCGGGCCGCGAAGTAGGCCTCGATCGCGACCGCGGGCACGAGCTGGCGCAGGCTCTCGACGATCTTCACCAGGTCGTGGCGCTGCCGCTCGCTGCCCATCACCGACTCGAGCGCACTGTGGAGGAACGCCGGGACGAGTCGTTCCTCGTCGTACCAGGCACAACCCTCGTGGGCGATGACGATCACCTTGCGCAGACCGTGCTTCTCGACCGCGAACTTGACCCACTTCTGGCCCACCCACGCGAACTTCGGCAGGTACTCGCTCAAGAGGAGAAAATGCCCGCCGCCGGGTACCGCCAGCCAGTCGTAGGCACCGGGTTGAAGCCCCAGATGGTGCTCGAGAAAGTCTCGCGTGGGCGGCATGAAGTCGTTCGAGCTGCAGGAGATCACCAGCACGGCACTGGGCGTCTCGGTGAATGGTTCCTGCGATCGGTAGACTGTGTCGCTCATCTGCCCTCCCTGACCCCCGGCCGAGCGATTGGCATCTGGCTTTCAGCTCTCAGCTTTCAGCTATCAGCAAGAGGCGCTTTTCAAAAGCACGCAAAGAACTGACTGCTGATCGCTGGCCCCCCTAGCAGCTTCTAGCCCTCAGCTTATAGCTTTCAGCAAGAGCCGGCCCTCCAAAAGCACGCGAAGAGCTGAGTGCTGAACGCTGAGCGCTGATTGCTGATAGCGAGCAACAACTCCGCTACTCCTTCGCCTCCGCCTCCTTGACGCCAAGCTTGCCGAGCGCGCCCGAGACGTCGAGACCGAGCGCCTGCGCCGTCTGGATCAGGTTGAAGATGGTTGCCGGCACCGTGCCCGCGAGCCGTGCGACGCCGCCAAGAGCGCCGCTGCCGCCTCCGCCATCGATCATCACCAGCTTGTCGATGTTGCCGAGCGGCGCCGCCACCGCGCCGGCGACCGGCGCGACCGCGCGAATCACCTCGGGCAGCCGCTCGAGCACCAGCATCGTCCGCGCCGAAGCATCGAGCTTGGCGAACGCCTCGGCCTTCTTCTGCGCCCCTTCGGCCTCGGCGAGGAGCTTGGCCTTGGTTCCTTCCGCCTCGGCCAGGAGCTTGGCCTTGGTGCCTTCGGCCTCGGCGAGCAGCTTCGCCTTGGTGCCGTCGGCCTCAGCGAACATTTTGGCGCGAAGGGCGTCGGCATGCCCCATGCCTTCCATCGCCAGGCGCTGTTTCTCGGCATCGGCAATCGTGATCACCGCGGTCTTGTGCCCTTCGGCCTCGAGGATCTCGCGCGACTTGGCCGCCTCGGCCTGCAGGATCGTCTCCTCCTTGGCCGCCGCCGCGGGCTTGACGATCTCGGCGAGAAGCTGCTGCTCGCGCTTGAGCGCCTCGGCTTGCGCGACCTCGGTCTGCTTTTTGGTCCGCAGCAGCTCGATCTGCACCTCCTGCTGCACCACTTCCTGGCGCGCCTGGGCGTCGGCGAGCGGGCCGGCCTGGTGCGCGCGTGCCTGTTGCGCCTGCACCTCCGCCTCGTAAGTCGCCTTGCGGACGTCGCGCTCCTTCTCGGCCTGGGCGATCAGCGCGAGGTTCTCGTTCTCGCGCTCCTTCCCCTCGCGGATCGCGGTGCTCGACTGGATCGTCGCCTCGCGGGCGGCGAGCGCCTCGCCGATGGTGGCGTCGCGCTTGACCTCGGCGGTGCGCCGCTTGCCGAGCGCCTCGATGTACCCTTCGCCGTCGAACACCTTCTGGATCGTCAGCACGTCGACTGAAAGGCCGATCTTCGCGAGGTCGGAGGTGGCCTCCATGAGCACTTCCTGGTTGAACTTGGCGCGATCGCGGACGATTTCCTCGACGGTCAGCCGGCCGACGATCGAGCGCAGGTGCCCCTCCAGGTTCTTGTAGGCGATCTCCTTGATCTCTTGCGGGGTACGCCCGAGAAAGCGCTCCGCGGCCGCGATCAGCGACTGCTCGTCGCTGCGGATCTTGACGTTGGCAACCGCCTGCACGCTGACCAGCACGCCGTCCTTGTTGGGGACGTCGCGCACGTCGAGGTCGATGGGAAAGATCGTGAGGTCGAGGTAGGTGACGTTCTCCAGGATCGGCCAACGCCACCCCGCGCCGCCGCTGATCAGGCGGAAGCCGATCGTCTTCCCGTCGGGGGTGCGGTGCTTGCGGCCGTAGAACACCGCCACCTTGTTCGGCGGCACCTTGATGTAGTTGCGCGCGGCGGTGAGAAAGACGACCAGGATCACCAGCGCCATCAGCGCGAGCAGTACCGGCAGCAGTGTGAGACCGAAGGACATGGACCTTCTCCTTTTTACTTACCTGTCTCGGGGGGCCGGTCGCCCCCCATAACCTTCCGCGGGGGGCGCCGCGCCGCCCCTCCAACAACCCGGCGCTTTGGCCCCCCGCACCCCCCCGCTCGCGAGGCCAAGCCTCGCTCGCTCGCTCCGCGACCTCGCCCCCTAAACCCCCGTCGCGGCGCCGGCAGAGCCGGACGCCGCTCCCCTCTCGCCTCCTTCACCCCCGCGGCAACTTGAATCAAGAGCAACAGGTTCTTCCCTCCAAGGGCGACTGGCCT
>JAZDGE010000072.1:0-5889 GCA_043807175.1 Acidobacteriota bacterium | reverse complement strand
CTCACCTACGAGGCGGTGGACCAGGTGACCAAGCTCGGGCTCGGCCAGTCCACCTGCGTGGGCATCGGCGGCGATCCCGTGCCGGGGACCAGCTTCGTCGACGTGATTGCCGCGTTCAACCAGGATTCCCAGACCGAGGGGATCGTGATGATCGGCGAGATCGGCGGCAGCGCCGAGGAGGAGGCGGCGGCCTTCATCAAGGCCAATGTCCAGAAGCCGGTGGTGGCCTTCATCGCCGGCCAGACCGCCCCGCCCGGAAGACGCATGGGCCATGCCGGCGCACTCATTTCGGGGGGCAAGGGGACTGCGGCGGAGAAGATGGCCGCGCTTTCCGCGGCTGGAATCCACGTCGTCGGGTCGCCTGCCGACATCGGCGTGACGATGGCGCGGGCGCTGGGCAGGACGTAGAGGCGGTGGTTCGTGGTTCGTCTCCCCCGCCCGCCCGTGGGAGAGAAGCGTGGTCAGTGGTCAGTTTCCCCCACCCCCCCGGGGGACAAGGGGCACGGAGCAGGGGAGCACAGGCGCCAGCATGGTGTTGCACCCCAACTTGGACCTGGACCTAGACTTGGACCTAGACCTAGACCTGGACAGTGAAGTCAGGCTGGATGGTCCAGGTCCACGTCTAAGTCCAGGTCTAGGTTCAGGTCCAGGCAAGGCAGGGAGCTGTCAGTCCGTATGGAGATAACCAGACGTCTGATCGGCGCAGGATGTGACCGAATGAGTGAAGCTCTCGAGTCGCGCTGGCGGATGGGGGACGGGAGGTTAGGTTTGCTGGGTGGGGTGTGGGGGAAACTGTCGGCTGTCGACTGTCGACCGAGGCTCCGTCTCGACCACGCAGCGAACGGCCAAACGTCCCAGACGACCGGCAAAGGGCAGCCTCTCGACGGTTTGAGGCGGAGCTTCGTAACCCAATGAGCTGGGTGCGAGTGCCGAGGGCAAGGACGCCCCGCCAGGCGGGCCTCGCCGGCACCGAGGAAGGGAAGAGACTGCACATGAAGCAGCAGACACTAACGATTTTGAAACCCGACACGATCGCGCGCCGCAACGCCGGCGCGATTGCGGCGCGGCTCGAGCAGGAGGGCTTCGAGATCCTGGCGGTGCGCAAGCTGCACCTCACCGAGGACCAGGCGAAGGCGTTCTACGCAGTGCACCAAGAGCGCCCGTTCTACCGCCCACTGGTCGAGTTCATGACCTCCGGGCCGGTCTGGGTGCTGGCCCTCGAGCGCGACAACGCGGTCGAGCACTTGCGCAAGGTCATGGGCGCCACCGACTCCGCCAAGGCCGAGAAGGGCACCATCCGTGCCCAGTTCGGCACCAACATCGAACGGAATGCGATCCACGGCTCGGACTCGCCGGAGAACGCGCGTATCGAGCTGGCCTTCTTCTTCGCCGCCTCCGAGCTGCTCTGAGCCGCAGGGGGCGGGTGGAGGTGAGAGGCGAGCGCCGGCGGGTTTCCCGGCGGCGCGAGGGGGTGTCCGTCCGCTTTGCCGGCTCGCCAGTTGACGCATGATGGCATCAAGGGCATCATGATCCCGGAAGGAGGTCCACATGGTAAGACTGCAGGTGCAGTTGACCGAGGCGGAGTTCGGCGGGCTCAAACGCCTCGCCTCTGAGCGTTCGGTCTCGGCGGCGGCTCTTGTTCGCGAGGCAGTGGACGAGCTGCTGCGCTCGCGCCGTCGGCCACGGCGTGACGAGCTGCGCCAGCGAGCCAGCAAGGCATTGGACCGTTTCCACTCCGGGCGCGGCGACATTTCGGAGCGTCACGACGAGTATTTCGTCGAAGCGATAGGCGGATGATCGCCTTCGTCGACACCTCGGAGTGGTTTGCGCTCCTCGACGCCGACGATCAGAACCATGCGGCGGCGCGCAAGGCCTGGCTGGCTGCCCTCAACTCGAGCGATGCGCTCGTGACGAGCAACTACGTCTTGGTCGAGACAGTCGCTCTCGTTCAGCATCGGCTTGGCATCGACGCGGTGCGAGCCCTCTGGCGCGATCTCCTCCCTCCGGTCGAGGTGGAGTGGGTCACGAGCGAAGAGCACGCTGCCGCGATGGCAGCGCTCGTGGCGGCTGGCAGACGGGGACTGAGTCTCGTCGACTGCACGTCCTTTCAAATAATGCGGAGAATGGCAATTGAGGACGTACTCGCCTTCGATCGCCACTTCGAAGAGCAGGGTTTCCGCCTTTTCAGGTAGGCGTCAGGGGCGGCGGGAAATCGGAGCAGGGCGGCCCGAGCGGTCGACATTCACGTAGGTGATCTCGGCCTCGGTGACCCGGCGCTCGGCGCCGGGCCGGGCGGGCTCGGCCACTTCGACAACCACCTTGACCGTGATCGAGGTCCGGCCGATGCGCACCAGCTCGCCGTAGAACGACACCAGGTCGCCGACGTAGACGGGGGCGTGGAACACCACCTTCTCCATCGCGACGGTGACAACGCGCTTGGCGCCGTGGAGAAAGGCCTCGATCGCGCCCGCCTGGTCGATGTACGAGAGGATCACGCCGCCGAAGATCGTGCCGTGGGGGTTGGTGTCGCGGGGGAGCAACGAGACCCGAATCGCTGGCTGGCGCTTCTCGGTGTCGGCCATCCAGGCAAGAATAGCAAACTCAGGGCGCGCTTCTGTGCTAGTGTGCAAACGCCTGGCCCCGCCCGCCCGTAACCTTCTCGCGTGGGCCGTCACGCAGCGATCGGGGCCTTCTGCAGCAGGGTGGCGGGGCAGGCGAGGCCGGCGGGCAGCCGGGCTGCCGGCGCCGCTGCTGACGGCGTCACGGAGGAGGGAGCGCCATGAACCGTCTGTGCAAGCTGATGCTCACGGCTACCCTGGCCGCGGCTGCCGCGGGCGCCCAGGGCCGGGATCCCTTGCTTGACATGCTGCGCATCCAGGCCGATATTGAGAGACGTCTCATTACCGCCGATTTTGCCACCCTCGACCGGGTGGGCGAGCAGTTGCGCGGCGCCTCGGACCGTCTCCTGCGCCTGACCGACGATCTGCTCCGAGCGCACAAGGAGGGCGAGGAGGTCGGGACCTTTAACGCCCGCTCGGCCGACCTCCGACGGGCCGAGGCCGAGGTCACCGATCTTGTCGCCGCCGCCCAGCAGTTGCGCGCCACGATCGCGGCCCGGCGCGGCTACCTCGAGCAGGTCGAGGCGCAGCTCCGCCAGCTCGAGGAGACCTCGCCGGCGAGCAAGGACGAGCTCTCGGGGCGATGGAACGTTGTGGTCGAGCCCGGCGGTCAAAAGGGAGTCTTCGACCTTCGCCTCGAGGGGACGCTCGTGAGCGGGGTGTACCAGCTCGCCGGAGGATGGAAGGGCTCGCTGCGCGGCACCCTCATCGGGGGCGCCGTGCGGCTGGAAAGAATTGACGCCCAGCTCGGGTTTGCGGCTGTGTACATGGGTCGTCTCTTGACCCGGGGCAACGAGCGACGGCTCGAGGGCGCCTGGGAGGCGACCAACCTGGCGGCGGGAATGCCGTCGGCCGGAACCTGGGTGGGTCGCCGGGAAACCAAGGCCACCCCATAGAATGAGTTGAGTGGAGCGAACAATGTGGAAGAATCCAATCCTGGCGGCGATCGCGGGCATTCTCGCGGGCTTTTTTGCCGGCTATCTGGTGGGCCAGGCTCAGCCCGCCGCCCAGCTTCCCGCCGCGCCGGTGGCGGCGGCGAACCCGCACGCGGGCGTGCCTGGCGCGCCACCTCTTTCGGGCCAGAGCGAGGCGCCGCCAGCGGGCGGCCGGGCCGCGGCCACCGCCGATCCGCGTCTCATGGAGCAGGCGCGGGAGCTCGACCGGCTGCTCGCCGCCAATCCCAGGAGCTACGAGCACCTGGTGCAGATGGGCAATGTCCAGTACGACCTGCAAAACCACGCGAGAGCGATCGAGTTCTACGAGCAGGCCCGCGCGATTCGCGATGACTCCGCCGATGTCCTCACCGACCTCGGCGTGTGCTACCGCGAGACCAAGCAGCCGCAGAAGGCGCTGGTGCTGTTTGACCGCGCCGCCGACCTCACGCCCGCGCACTGGCAGTCGCGCTACAACGCGGCGGTGGTGAGGCTGTTCGACCTCAACGACCTGGCGGGCGCCAGGGAGGAGCTGGAGAAGCTCAGAAAGCTGGGGGCGAAGGCGCCCGACATGCCAGATCTTTCGGGTCTCGAGCAGGAGATCGCCAAGCGGGCGAAGTGACTCGAATCGTCATTCTGCTGGCGGCGCTCTACGCGATCTGGCGCGTCTCGCACCTGGTTGGGCGGGCGCGGGAGAAGGCGTATCGCCAGCAGTTCCCGCACGCGCACCCCGAGCGCCGCAAGGGGCACAGTGAACCTTTTTCCCCCTGACCCGAGCGCCTTCCTTCCCGGAACCCCGCTTGCCGACCGGATGCGCCCGCGCTCCCTCGACGAGGTCCTCGGCCAGGAGGCGCTGGTCGGCAAGGCAGGCGTCTTGCGTCAGATGGCCGAGCGCGGCGAGCTCTCCTCGATCCTCCTCTGGGGACCGCCGGGTTGTGGTAAGACCACCCTGGCGCGCCTACTCGCCGCGGCCAGCCAAGCCGAGATGGTGAGCTTCTCGGCCGTGCTCTCCGGCGTCAAGGAGGCGCGCGCGGTGATGGAGTCCGCCCGCCGCCTGCGCGCGGCCACCGGCCGCCGGACCGTGCTCTTCGTCGACGAGGTGCACCGCTTCAACAAGGCGCAGCAGGACGCATTTCTGCCCTTTCTCGAGACCGGCGACGTCGTGCTCATCGGCGCCACCACCGAGAATCCCTCCTTCGAGCTCAATGCCGCGTTGCTGTCGCGGGTCAAGGTGTACGTGCTGGAGCCCCTCGGCGACCCGGCGATCGGGGTGCTGCTAGAGCGCGCCCTCGCGGATCTCGAGCATGGGCTCGGTGGACTGCTAATAACCGCCGATCCGGCGGCGCTGGAAGAGATCGTCACGCTCGCCGGCGGCGACGCGCGGGCGGCCTACAACCTGCTCGAGCTGGCGGCCGAGGCGGTCGGGAGCGGGGGAGAGATCAGCCGCGAGCAGGTGCGGCGGGTTGCCCAGCGGCGCCTGGCCCGCTACGACAAGGAGGGCGAGGAGCACTACAATCTGATCTCCGCGCTCCACAAGTCGATCCGCAACTCCGACGTGCAGGCCTCGCTCTACTGGCTCGCGCGCATGCTCGAGGGCGGCGCCGACGCGCGCTTCCTCGCCCGCCGCCTGCTGCGGGTCGCCTCCGAGGACGTCGGGATGGCCGATCCGCGAGCACTCGAGCAGGCGGCCGCGGCCGCGCACGCGGTCGAGCACATGGGCCTGCCGGAGTGCGCGCTGGCGCTCGCACAGGCCGCCGTCTACCTCGCCCTCGCCCCAAAGTCGAACGCGCTCTACACCGCCTATGGCAAGGCGCAAAAGGTCGTCCGGGAAAGGCCGGCCTATCCGGTGCCGCTGCAGATCCGCAACGCCCCGACTCGCCTGATGTCCGAGCTCGGCTATGGCGCGGGCTACGTTTATGCGCACGACACGCATGAGAAGGTCGCCGACATGCCCTGTCTGCCTGCGGAGCTTGCCGACCTCACCCTCTACGAGCCCGGCGAAGAAGGGTGGGAAAAGCGCATCCGCGAGCGCCTCGCCGAGCTCGCCACGCGCAAGCGGCGACAGGGTCAATAGGAACCGGCGGGCCGCCTGCGCTCAGGCTGACGCGTGTATTCTCAGCCCATGAATGGCGCCAGCCTTCTTCCTGCCGATTTCGTCGCGCGCGACCAGGCCCTGACGCGGCAGTTCGACGCCGCGCTGGCAGAAGCCGCTGCGAAGGCCGGCGGCCACCTGCAGTGCCAGCGGGGCTGCACGCCCTGCTGCATCGGTGTTTTTGACATTACCGCGCTGGATGCGATGCGCCTGAGGCAAGGGCTAGGAGCCTGTCGGAGAAATGGCG
>JAZDGE010000071.1:0-2945 GCA_043807175.1 Acidobacteriota bacterium | reverse complement strand
ACTCGCTCCATTCGTGGAGACCGTCAGCGAGAGTGCGGTCCTAGCCACGGCGGCGCTCGTTGAAGTTGAAGCCGGGATAGTCGATCCGGCGGTGGAAGGCGTTGGAGAGCACCCAGAAGAACGCCGCGCCGATCTTCTCGATGTCCTTGAGGGTGAGGTCACACTCGTCGAGCTGGCCGTCCTCGAGAGCGTTCTTGAAAATCTGGTCGACCATCCCCTGGATTCGTCCCGGGGCGGGATCCTTGAGCGTGCGGGCCGCCGCCTCGATCGCGTCGGCGAGCAGCAGGATGCCCATCTCCTTGCTGTGGGGGCGCGGTCCGGCGTAGCGGAAGTCGCTTTCCTTGACCGCGCCACGATCCGCGTCCTCGAGCTCCTTGGCGCGCGAATAGAAGTAACGGATCAGCTTGCTCCCGTGATGGGTGGTGATGGCCTCGCGGATCGGCTCGGGCAACTTGTACTGCCGGGCCAGCTCAAGCCCCGCCTTCACATGGTTGGAGACCACGAGCGCCGACATCCAGGGCGTGAGATGGTCATGGGGATTCTCACCGCGCTGGTTCTCCACGAAGTACTCGGGCTTGGCGAGCTTGCCGATGTCGTGGTAGTAGCAGCAGACGCGGGCGAGCAGCGGGTTGGCGCCGATCGCCTCGGCGGCGGCCTCGGCGAGGTTGGCCATCGAGAGCGAGTGCTGAAAGGTACCCGGCGCCTCGATCGAGAGCCGCTTGAGGAGTGGCAGGTTGGGATTGGCGAGCTCGAGCAGGCGGATGTCGGTGATCTGGCCGGTGAGCGACTCCAGCGCGGGCAGAATGAAGCTCGCCAGCACCGCGGCGAGGATTCCGCCCGCCACCCCGGCCGAGATCTGCGCCGCGAGCACCGAGAGATCGCCGACCCTGCCGTGCCAGAGGGCGAGGCCGAGCACAGCGACCGCATTCACCGCGCCGACAATCACACCCGAACGTGCGAGCACATTGCGGTCCTTCATGCGCTGGGAGACGAAGGCGGCGGCCACGCCGCCGAGCAGCGCGTAGATGGTAAGTGTGACATCACCGCCGAGGAACAGCGACACCAGGATCGCCTGCACGATCGCGAACAGCACCGCAACCGGGATGCCGAACATGAGGCCGGCGAGGATCGGCCCGGCCGCGTGGGGCAGCGCCGGCAGATAGACATCGATGTGGCCGAAGGGGTCGCGAATCACACTCGCCGCCACGCCGCCGGCAAGGAAGGCAAACCCGCGCTCCAGTAGCATGATCATCAAGGTCAGGATCACGATCGAGCCGAAGCGGGTCTTGTGCTCATCCGGCGAAGGGCTGTGGCGCTTCAGGAAGACATACCACGCCTGGGCCAGCAGGGCCCCCAGCAGAAACACACCCACGACCGGCAGGTAGCTCTGGGTGGTTGCGGCGCCGGCGGCCAGCGCCTGGAGCAGACGGGCCGTCTGCAAGGTGATCTCGTCGCCCCGCCGCACCACCACCCGCCCGCGCGGCAGGCGGAGCTGCACCTCGTCGACTGCCGCCGCGGCCTGCAGGCGCCGCGCCAGCGTCTCGCCCCGGTCCACGACGACGTTGGGCAGCAGCATCCGGGCGAGAAGGGCCGAGAGAGGCGCACGCCAGGCTCGACGGACCCCGGACAGAGCGCCGAGGCGCTGCTCCACCGTCTCGGTCAGGCCGGCTCCACCGTCGATGAAGCGATAGACGTCACGCTCGATGCGCTCGACCCGGCTGCTCCCGACCCGCAGCGTGATTCCGCTGTCGGCGGAAAGTAGCAGCTCCTCGCGATCGGCTGTGACGCCCTGGTTGTAGAGGCGCCCGATCACCTCGCGCAGCGTTGCCAGCAGCTCCTCCGAGAAGCCGGCCGCGCGGAGCGCCTCTGCCTCCTGGGGCTCGACCAAAGCGCCGGCCGCCTCGCCCAGGCGAGCCGCGAGCTCACGCGCACTGCCCTTGGGGTTTGCCTGGCCCGCGCCAATTAGCCGTTCGAGCCGGCCCGTGACCTCGCTCGCCACCCCGGGATCCCAGCCATAGACCGGCAACACCTCAAGGGTCGCCTGACGGCGATTGCGCTCGGTGGCGTCGGGATCGGGCAAGACCAGCTCCCGCCTGACGACGATATCGCGCGGCGCCACGTCCCCGGCCTCAAGCACCGGATAGCGGGTGGATCGTCCGGGCGCCACCAGCACCACCGCTCCGACCGCGAAGGCGGCAAACCAGAGCCACGTCTTACCGAGCAGTTGGCGGCGAACCTGGACAAACTCGCCCCGCCGCACGGCGAGTCGCGTGGCCGTGTCGCGCACGCTGGGCCTGGAGGGCGAGCTCACGGTCCACCCCTCTTGCGCTGAGCCTCGAACTGCTCGTATGCCGCGACCACCTTCTCCACCAGCCGGTGGCGGACCACGTCCTCCTTGGCAAAGTCGAAGAAACACACGCCCGCGACGCCATCGAGGATCTCGCGGCCCTGCACCAGACCCGAGAGCTTCTCGACCGGGAGGTCGATTTGGGTGACATCGCCGGTGATCACGGCTTTGGAGTGGAAGCCCATGCGGGTGAGGAACATCTTCATTTGCTCGGGAGTCGTGTTCTGCGCCTCGTCGAGAAGGATGAAGGAATCGTTGAGGGTGCGCCCGCGCATGAACGCCAGTGGTGCGATCTCGATCACGCCGCGCTCCAGGTGACGCGCCACCGTATCGTAGCCGAGAATGTCGTAGAGGGCGTCGTAGACGGGCCGCAGGTAGGGGTTCACCTTCTCCACCAGGTCGCCGGGAAGGAACCCGAGCCGCTCGCCCGCCTCCACCGCCGGACGGGTGAGCACGATGCGGCGCACCCGGCGGTCGGCCAGCGCCGCCGCCGCCAGCGCCACCGCGAGGTACGTCTTGCCGGTCCCAGCCGGTCCCACCGCGAACACGCTGTCGAACCGGCTCACCGCCTGGATGAACAGGCGCTGCTTGAGGTTGC
>JAZDGE010000070.1:0-4151 GCA_043807175.1 Acidobacteriota bacterium | reverse complement strand
TCCCCGATCGCCTCGCATCCCTTCATTAATTTCTTTGCCATTACCTGCCCCCTTGGAGGCTCTGCTTGTCTCCACTTCCACGAACAACTTGGTGAGAGGCGACAGGCGACAGGCGACAGGCGAAAGAAGGCAGAAGGCACGAGGTTGCTTTCGCCTTTCGCCTTTTGCCTGTCGCCTGTGAGGCTCGATTTGCAAGAGCCGTCATGGTTCGACCCCCCTCGCGGTCCGTTCAGTAGGCGAAAAAGTGGTACATCGTGCCGGAGACGCGCATTGCGATCGCCACGTCCGGGCAGGTGATGCAGCACAGCCGGCAGCCGATGCAGCGCTTGGGCTCCGCCACGCCGGCGAAGAAGTACCCCTTGGTGTTGAGCTCCTTGCCCATGGCCAGGATCTTCTGTGGGCAGGCGTTGACGCAGAGCTCGCAACCCTTGCAGAGGTCGCGGTCGATGTCGATTTGCGGCACGAGCGTGCTCCTTTCCTAGGTGAGTGCGAACAGCGGTCCGGTGGTGGGCCGGTAGCGCCGGCTCTCAAATGGGGGCCGGATCAGCCGGCGCAGTGGGAACACCGGACAGGAAAGCTCCTCCTCGTGCAGCAACTGCCGGGTGGCCTCGTCGGCCCCCACCGCCACCAGCGGCACGCCAAGCCGCCGGGCCGTCTCGGCCGCCAGGCGGTAGCCCTCGAGCACGACCGCGGCGGTGGTCTCGCCCATCAGGTGGGTGTTCGAGATCAGCCCTGACACTGGGAGGCGCGCGGCCGCCTCGATCTCCCGCACCATCTCGACCGCGGCCGCCACCGTCTCGGTGAAGGGCCGGCGAAAGTTGAGCACCAGCAGGTGATCCGTCTCGGCCTGCGGGACGACGTCGGCAAGCGAGCCGAGGGCGCGCGCGCCGGTGTCGTCACCGCCAACGTCGAAGATCACGCGGCGCTCCGCATCGCGCAGCAGCGCCCGGATCTGCGGCACGATAATGGGAAGATCGGCATGAATGTTGTCGCCCTCCGGGGCGACCACTCTCACACCCGCCTCGGCCAGGAATGCGCGCGCCGACCGCGAGCGAAAGTAGGGCTTGACGACGTCAAGATCGACCAGGGCGACCTGCGTCCCGCTCTCGGCCACCTGCAAGGCGGCGTTGAGCGCGATTTCGGTCTTGCCACTCCCGAAGTGCCCGACGAAGATCGTGACTCGCCTCGTGAACACCAGCCCCCCGGGCGGAGAATATGTGAAGGCCTTCACGCAGTCAAATGCTCTCGTTTTGGAGCCTATGCGCTCGGCGAGTGCGTCGGCGCCCGGCGCTCGCGCTTGCGCTCGTACATTGCGGCGTCGGCGCGGGCAATCATCTCCTCGAGGAGAAGTGGCTGCTGCCACGGAAAGTAGACGACGCCGGCGCACAGCGACAGGGTAAAGAGCCGCTCGGGCTCGGCATTGGCGCGTTCGAGCTTGCGTTCGAGCCGGCTCCCGATGACCTCGGCTGCCCCCCGTTCCACCCGCAGCGCCAGCACCGCGAACTCGTCGCCGCCCAGACGGGCGATGACGTCCGAGCCCCGGAACGTGTCGCGAAGGACCTCCGCCGCCTCGACGAGCGCCGCATCGCCGACCGCGTGGCCCCAAGTGTCGTTGATGTTCTTGAGCCCGTCCAAATCGGCAAAGAGGATCAACGCCCCTTTCCGGGCGCGGCGCGCGAGCGCCAGGTGCTGCCCTCCGAGGCGAAGCAGGCCGCGGCGGTTGTACAGTCCAGTGAGCTCGTCGACCAGCGCCAGGCTTCGCAGCGACTCCTGCAGCCGGTTGCGCTCGATCGCATAGCGCAGGGAGCGGAGCAGCAGCGCAGGCGTGATCTGGCCCTTGACGAGGTAGTCCTGGGCGCCCTCCTTCACCGCCTGGACCGCCAGCGCTTCGTCATCGTGACCGGAGACGATCACGATCGGCGTCGCCGGCGCCTCGTTGTGCGTCCGCTCCAGCGTCGCCAGGCCGGCGCTGTCAGGCAGCCCGAGATCGAGGAGGATGATGTCGAACGGTGGGCGCTCAAGCACTTCCAGCGCTTCATCGAGCCGCTCAACCCGGGTGATGTCGAGCGGCGCCGTCTCGGCCTCGTAGAGCACCTCCCGCAGCGCTGCCGCGTCCAGAGGATCGTCCTCGATGAGCAGGATACGAATAGGCTTGCCGCTCATTGCCTCAAGCCGACTCCCTTACACTTAGTATACGCTGGAGCTACCTGGCCTAGGACCGGCATTGGTAGCAGCCGATGGCCAATGGCTAGTAGCCAATAGCTCTTAGCTCTTGGCTTTTGGCTTTTGGCCATAGGCCATAGGCCATAGGCTATTGGCAATTTGCTAACTGCTAGTAGCAACTGCCTCGTCGTCCGCCGCTTCCCCTCACGATCCGACCGGTGGCCGCCAGATACCTCGCCAGGGCATCGGGCCAGGGAGGCAGGGGCGTGCCGAGAACCGACTCCAGCCGCGCCGTGTCGAGGATCGACCGCAGCGGGCGCGGCGCCGGGCGAGCCGCGTCCTTGGTCGTGATCGGCACCACCTCGATGGCGGCGCCGAGCTGGCGCAGGATCTCGCGCGCAAAGCCACACCAGGTCGTCGAGCCCGCGTTCACGGCGTGGAAGATGCCGGTGGCGCCGCGCTCGATCAGGCCCAGCAGCGCCTCGGCCAAGTCGTCGGCGTAGGTGGGGCAGCCGGTCTGGTCGTCCACCACGCGCAGGCTGAGGGCGCCGGCGGCGAGCTGGCGGCAGATCGCCTCGACGAAGTTGTTCCCCTCGCCGAACAGCCAGGCGGTGCGGACGACCAGGCCCTTCGCCGCCGCTAGCGCAGCCTTCTCGCCGGCAAGTTTGGTCCGGCCATAGACGGACGCCGGCCGGACGGTATCGTCCTCGCGGTAGGGCCAGGCGGCGGTTCCATCGAAGACATAGTCGGTCGAGACCTGAAGGAGGAGGGCGCCGCAGTCATCCGCAGCCCTGGCGAGATGTCCCACCGCCGTGCCATTGACGGCAAGCGCGGTCTCTTCCTGGCTCTCGGCAGCATCCACCGCGGTGAACGCGGCGCAGTTGATGATCGCGTCGGGGTGAATGCTCTTCACCGCACTCAGCACCGCAGCTTCTTGTGTGATGTCAAGCTCGGGAAGGTCGAAGCCGACGACAATGTGAGCGCGGCCTGGTGCCACTCGAGCTAGCGCAAGGCCGAGCTGCCCCCGACACCCCGTGACGAGCAGCTTCACGACATCAGTCTCCCACTCCTCTGCCCCAGGGGTAGGTGATGAAACGGACCACGAACGACGGGCCACGGGCCACGATTCCCCTCATCCCAGCCGCGCTCCGTACTGCTCCTGGTAGTAGCGGCGGAACTCGCCGTCGTGATCCTTAATTGGCTTCCACCACCGCTCGTTATCCCGGTACCACCTGACCGTGTCCTCGAGACCGCTTGCGAAGTCGACTCGCGGCGCCCAGCCGAGCCGGCGCAGCTTGGCGCCGTCGAGCGAGTACCGGCGGTCATGACCGACGCGGTCGGCCACCGGCCGAATGAGCGTTTCCGGTTTGTCCAGCAGCTCGAGGATGCGGGTGGTGATCGCCAGGTTCTCCCACTCGTTGCCGCCGGCGATGTTGTAGACCTCCCCGGGCACCCCTTGATCGAGCAAAAAGAGGATGGCGCGGCAGTGATCGGCGACGTGAAGCCAGTCCCGGACATTGCGGCCGTCGCCGTAGAGCGGCAGGTACTCCCCGCGCAGGGCGTTGGTGACGAACAGCGGGATCAGCTTCTCGGGGTACTGGTAGGGGCCGTAGTTGTTGGAGGCGCGGCTGATGATGACATTTACGCCGTAAGTCGCCCAGTAGGCATGGGCGAGGCGGTCGCCACCCGCCTTGGACGCCGAGTAGGGGTTGCGCGGGTTGAGCAGGCTGACCTCGGTGAAGGAGCCTTCGGCGATCGAGCCGTAGACCTCGTCGGTGGAGATCTGGATGAAGCGCGAAAGCCCCACCCGGCGCGCCTCCTCGAGCAGGACCAGCACGCCCTTGATGTCGGTGTCGATGAAATGCCCGGCACCCAGCAGCGAGCGGTCCACATGCGTCTCGGCCGCAAAATTGACCGCCATGGCGCAGCCAGCCATTGCCTCGCGCACCGCCTCGGGGTCGCAGATATCGCCGCGAACGAGCTTGTAG
>JAZDGE010000069.1:0-2515 GCA_043807175.1 Acidobacteriota bacterium | reverse complement strand
GGGGGGGCGAGAGCGCCCGCGCACTCGAGCTCGCGCATACCTCGCTCGCGCTCATTCCGCGTGAGCTGCGCCAGTTTCCCCTCGTGGCGCTGGGCCGGATTCACCTCGCGCGCAAGGAGTACGCCGACGCCGTGGACTACTTCGAGCAAGCGGCGGACCTCTCGCCCTCGCCCGCGATCCTCACCCAGCTCGGCCTGGCGCTGCTCGAGCTGGGGGACGGCGAGCGGGCGCGCGAGGTGCTGCAGCGAGCGCGTCGAGGCGGCGCGCAGGACCTCAAGACCGACGTGTTGACCCACCTCGCCAGGGTGGGCTGGCTGTCCGGCCATCGCCGCCGGAAGGAGTGAACATGCGCTGGAGCCAGTATTTCCTCTACACATTGCGCGACAACCCGGCCGATACCGAGGTGATCTCGCACCAACTGCTCTCTCGTGCGGGCATGATCGACAAGCTTGCCGCCGGCCTCTACACCTACCTGCCGCTGGGCTGGCGATCAATTGAGAAAATGTCTCAAATCGTGCGCGAGGAGATGAACGCCGCCGGCGCCGTCGAGCTGATGATGCCCTGCATCCAGCCCGGCGAGCTGTGGCAAGAGTCGGGGCGCTGGTTCGCCTACGGCAAGGAGCTGCTGCGCATCAAGGACAGGCACGAGCGTGAGTTTTGCTTCGGCCCGACGCACGAGGAGGTGATCACCGATTCGGTGCGCCGCCGCGTCACCTCCTACCGGCAGTTGCCGGTGAACCTCTACCAGATCCAGACCAAGTTCCGCGACGAGATCCGGCCCCGCTTCGGCCTCATGCGCGGGCGCGAGTTCCTGATGAAGGACGCCTACTCGTTCCACGCCTCCTCCGCCAGCCTCGACGAGGCGTATCGGGCGATGGAGCGTGCCTACCGGCGCATCTTCGACCGCTGCAAGCTTCGCTACACCGCGGTTGAGGCCGACACCGGCAACATCGGCGGCAGCGAGTCCCACGAGTTCATGGTGCTGGCCGCCACCGGTGAGGACGCGGTGGTGGCCTGCGCGTGTGGCTACGGCGCCAATGTCGAGAAGGCGTCCACCGGGCCGATTGCGGCCAGCCCGGCCTGGCCGGGCCAGGTGCCGGCGGCGCCGGAGGCGGTGCACACCCCGGGGACGACCTCGGTCGCCGATGTCGCGGCCTTCCTCCAGCTCCACCCCGCCCACTTCATCAAGACGATGATCGTGGAGACCGACAAGGAGTTCGCGGTCGCGCTCGTGCGCGGCGACGACGAGCTGAACGAGGTCAAGCTCAAGAACGCCCTCGACGCCGCCCACCTGCAACTGGCCAGCGAGGCGAAGATCGAGCAGGTCACCGGCGGCGCGATGGGCTTCTCCGGGCCGGTTGGCTTGGCGGGCGTGAGGGTCGTCGCCGATCCCGAGGTGATGCGCCTCGCGGTCGCGGCCACCGGCGCCAACCGCGCCGACCACCACCTGGTGGGCGTGGTTCCCGGCCGCGACTTCACCCCTGACCTCGTGGCCGAGCTGCGGGTGGCGCGGATCGGCGATCCCTGCCCGCGCTGCGGCGCGCCGCTCGACCTCAAGCGGGGCATCGAGGTGGGACACATCTTCAAGCTCGGCGACAAGTACTCCCGCAAGATGCAGTGCAACTACCTCGACGAGCGAGGGCAGAGCCATGCGATGATCATGGGCTGCTACGGTCTCGGCATCGGCCGCACGGTGGCTGCCGCGATCGAACAGAACCACGACGAGCACGGGATCATCTGGCCGCTTCCGCTGGCGCCGTTCGCCGTCGAGCTGCTGGCGCTCAACCCCGACGTACCGGCGGTGCGCGAGGCCGCGGAGCGGCTCTACGTCGACCTGCAGGCGGCCGGCCTCGAGGTTTTCTACGACGACCGCGACGAGCGCCCCGGCGTCAAGTTCAACGACGCCGACCTGGTTGGCTTCCCGCTCCGGGTCGTGGTGGGCAAGAAGGGGGTCGAGCTGGGTCAGGCCGAGCTCTCGCTGCGCCGCGACCGCGCAAAGATCCCGGTCGCTCTCGCCGACGCGGTGGCGAAGGCCAGCGAGCTCCTCGCCGCGCTGTAGGGGCGCCTGCGCGCCGAGGATCATCACGAAGAGTGCCGGACCTGGGATCTGTGCTACCGGTCTTCTAGCTTTAGCAGCTTCGCTGTGGGGAAGCAGTCAACGCCATGCCCGGCAAGGTCGTGGTCGTTCGTCCACAGCGGCAGGGCCAGGGCGCGCGCCAAGGCAAGGGGATGGGCGTCATCAGGGTCACGCGACGCGAGATCGCGCCGGGCACGTGCAAGCTGGCGGCGATACTCCGATTCGGGGTGAACAAGAGTGCCGGACCTGGCACCCATTGTGTTAGAAGTTGCTTGCCCGGTCGGAGCGCGCCCACTGCGGCAGTGGCGTGCCGGTGACCTGGCAGTACAGGACGAGGGGGTCGATATCCGCCCCGTTTGGCCAGCGGATCGAGCCGAGTTCTCGGTCAAGCGACACCTGGGCGAAGTAGGCGGCATCCTCGATCGGGGCGAACACGCC
>JAZDGE010000068.1:0-2015 GCA_043807175.1 Acidobacteriota bacterium | reverse complement strand
CCGTCGCGCTGGTGCGTCAGACGACCAAGCCGCTCGAGCTGACCCTCTTCTTCCCGCCCAGCAACGACGTGCTCGAACAGGCGCGCGACTACATCGACACGCTCGCCAGCCAAAGCCGGCTGGCCAACGTCCGGGTCGTCGACCAGGCGCTCGACCCGGAGCTGGCGCGCAAGCTCAAGGTGCGCGGCAACGGCTATCTGGCGATCACCCACGAAGAGAGGACCGAGCTCATCCGCCTCGGCCTCGAGGTCGAGGATGCCCGCGGCACCTTGCGCCAACTCGACGGCAAGGTGCAGCAGGCGCTGCTCAAGGTCTTGCGCCCGGCCCGCGTCGCCTATTTCACCAGCGGTCACCTGGAGCGTGACTACGCCTCCTCCGGCGATGACAAACGGCTGGCGATGCGCGACTTTCGCCAGCTGCTCGAAATGCTCGGCTTCAAAGTGAAACGGTTGGGGCTGGGCGAAGGCCTCGGCACCGCAGTGCCGGAAGACGCCTCGCTGGTGATCATCGCCGGCCCCCTCGAGCCGTTCTTGCCGGAAGAGCGCTCGACGATCGAGAAGTACCTCGACCGCGGCGGCGCGCTGTTGGCCCTCATCGATCCGGACACCGGCGCCCTGGAGAACGCCTTGCTGGCCAAGCTCGGCCTGCAAGTGAGCAAGGCGCTGGTCGCCAACGACCGTTTCCTGGTGCGGGTGCAGGACCGGGCCGAGAGCCCCTACTACCTGGCCACCACCCGGGCCTCGGCCCATCCCTCGGTCGACACCATCTCCCAGGGCGGCGGCCGTCTGGCCACCGTGCTGCTCGGCACCGGCGCGCTGAGCAAGTTGGCCGAGACACCCGGCGAGAAGGCGGCGGCTGAGCCCAAGGTGACCTTCACCCTGCGGGCCATGCCGCAGAGCTGGTTGGACGCCAACGGCACCGGCAAGCTCGACCCGGACGAGAAGAAGGACGCGCTCGACTTCGCCGCGGCGGTCGAGCGACCCAACGCGGCCGGCGATGACGGCAACCCGGTCCGCGACCTGCGCGCCATCGTCGTCGCCGACGCCGACGTCGCCGGTGACGGCCTGGTCGCCAACGCCGGCAACGGTTACTTCCTGAGCGACTGCGTCCGCTGGCTGGTCAACGACGAAGAGAGCGCCGGCACCACCGAGACCGAGGAGGACCTGCCGATCGTCCACAAGAAGGACGAGGACGCCAAGTGGTTCTACGGCACGAGCTTCGTCTTCCCCGCGCTGGTGCTGGGCGGGGGGCTCTGGCTCAGCCGCCGGCGGCGCGGCGGCAAGAGGGGTGCGTGATGGACAAGAGCCTCACCGGACACGGGATCGTCGCGGCAGCGCTGGCGGTTCTCGCCTACTTCGCTTGGGTCTCCCCCAAGGAGACCGTCGCCGAGACAACGACTATGCTCTCAGGCAAGGCGGACAACTTGACCGCGGTGCGCTGGCAGGAGGAACGCTGGGAGGTGCTCGCTGCCCGTCGCGCCTTGGGCTTCGACGTCACGGTACAGAAGCTCAACCCACCGCCCAAGCCGCCGCCGAGCAAGCCGGATGCGGAGCCGGCCGACGCCGCCCCGAACGAGGCGGGAAACGCGCCACCGCCGGGCGCCGCCCCCGCCGTGCCCGTCGCCGCCGACGCGCCGGTTGAGCCGCTGCCACCGCCGGAGCCGGCCAAGACCTTTCCCGGCACTGACAAGGTCAAAGAGCTATTCGACAACCTCGCGCCGCTCAAGGCCGCCCGCGCCCTCGGCAAGCTCAGCGACGACAAGCTGACCGCGCTGGGCCTGAGCAAACCGTCCGCCACGCTGACGCTGCGTTTCGACCAGGAAGAGAAGATCGTCAAGGTGGGCGATGCCACCTTCGGCAGCGGCGATCTGTACGTGCTCGGCCCGAGGGGCGAGGTCTTCCTGCTCCCCTCGACCACGCTGAGCACCATCCGCTACGGCGCCACCGCTCTGCTCGACAAGGAGGCGGTCGCGGTCAAGCGTGAGCAGGTCACCCGCCTGACCATCTCCACCGGCG
>JAZDGE010000067.1:0-10309 GCA_043807175.1 Acidobacteriota bacterium | reverse complement strand
GACTCCCCCCCCTAGGGTGGCGTGGACGATATCCCGTTCTGTTTGCCGGATTCTTGTCGCGGGGGGGGGGGCGGTGAAGCACCCGCCCGCCAGCCGCGGCGTTCTGCGACAAAGTTTCGGGGGTACGCTGGAGGCCTTGGTGAGCGGACCGGTATGGCGTCACGAACCTTCCTTGAGCGCACGCTGTGACGCGTGCCAGCAGAGCGTGACCGGCATCTTCGTCGAGGGCGAGATTCGCCAAAATGAATTCGCCCCGCGGCGCCGCCTCTGCCCCGACTGCTACCGGAGCGGTTACCGGATGGAAATGCGCGGCGAAGGCGGGCGGCGAATCGGCGCCCCGGGTTACACGCACCGGGCGTAGCGACCGCGGATTACGGCCGGCCCAGGTCTTCGAGCAGGGCCTGGGCACGAACGCGCACGTAGGCGTAGTTGAACGCCAGGGAGTTGTACCGAACCACCCGGTCGGCCGCCTCTTTCGCGGCTTCCTTCTTCCCGGCCTGAAGGTAGGCCTGTGCAAGGTTGAAGAGCACGCGCGGATCTTGCTGGTTGGCCTGCCCCAGCTCGCAAACGGCGTCCTTGAACTCCCCCCTGGCGAGTGCAATCAGCCCGAAGAGCTCGTGGGCCTGCCAACGCCCGGCCGGAAGGTGGCGGCGCTCGACCTCCTCGTGATACTTCGCCGCGGCCTCGGCGGCGACGGTTAGATTGCCCTGCGCCACTGCTACTCGCCCACGGTAGAAGAGCAGCCCACGGCGCGCGCCCGCCTTGACCTCGGCAGTGGCCACGGCGCTCTCCATCATCGCCACCGCCGCCTCGAAGCTCTCGAGCGCCTCGCCAGGCTGTCCCGCTTCCAGGAGAATGTCACCAATCTGGTTGAGGTCCGCCGACATCAGGATGCCGTCGTCGGCCGAGGCAGCGATCTCGTAGCGCCTGCGGATCTCCGCCAACGCCAGCTCGTGTTTGCCCTCGTAGAGATAGGTGGCGGCGAACCAGGTGCGCGCCTGCCTCCGCTCGCCATCGTTGCGGGCGATGAAGGCGAGCTTGGTGAAGGCGTTCCGCGCCTCTTCGGGCCGGCCGAGAAAGAGCTCGTTGTTGCCGATCCCGACATAGGACGCGGCGAAGTTCGGGTCGATCGCGAGCGCACCCTCGTACATCGCGATCGAAGCCTCAAAACGCCCCATTTGCATCAAGAGCTCGGCGTACGAGTCATAGGGGTTCGGCTCGCCGGGGAGCAGCTCGAGGTACTTCTTGAAAGCCGCCTCGGCCTCCTCTGGCCGGCCGACAGCGCGAAGACAGTAGCCGAGAAGATTGTAGGGTTGCGAGAACTCGGGGTTAAGCACGATCGCCTGCTTGAGAAGGGAGATCGCCGGTTTCCACTCCTGCTGCCCGTTGTGGAAGGCCGCCAGCAGGTAATGCGCCCGCTCGTCGGCCGGAAAGGCCCGGAGGAGCGCCTCCAGATGCTCGCGCTGCTCGTCGGGTCGCGCGTCAGAGGCCGCCTGGACGGCGTCAATGATGTGGGCCTCGCCCTCGCTCGCCCGGCGCGCGAGCAGAGCGGCCCGGCGCAGCGACGCGAAATACTCGGAGGCCGTCGGCGCCGTGTAGGCCAGCCCGAGATGGGCCAGGGCAAAGTCGCCATCGAGCTCGACGGCGCGGGCAAAGTGGGGCCGCGCGTCCGTGCCACGGAGCTTCTCGAGCAGATCCCGCCCGGACAGATACGCGTTTAGAGCCTTGGGAGACGCGGTGGTGATTGGCACCTTCCCGGCGTCCTCGCCGGCCTCGCGATTGGCGCAGGCCGCGATGCCGAGGACCAGGCCCGACCAGGCCAGCACAGTCACAACGCTCCGTGCCCTCAATGCTCTCCTCCCACTACCGGCCGGGCAGATCATGGCGGGCGCACACTGGCTCACGCTACTCCTTCACGTTGCGGTTCCGCCCAGGTGCTTGAAGCCCTCGCCCTGGGCTCGTCACCCGCCGCGCCCGCCCCTGCTGAAACTACGTCTTCTCCGCGCCATGGTTTCCCTGGCTACAGTCGAGGCAGCAGCAGGGCGTTGAAGAGCAGCTTGAAGTTGGCTTGGGTGGAGGCACGGAACTGCGGCGAGAAGCCGTAGAGCACGAACTGCCCCTTGCCCTTGCGGGTCCAGACGGCGGCGACTGTGTTGCCGAGCAGCTTCTCGTCCCCGACATAGCCGGACACCAGAATCTCCTCCTCGGGGTGGCTGAGGAGCACCCGACGGTCGGTGTCGAGGCCCGGCTGCGAGGTCCGGAACACCGGCCGCCCGCGGGAGAAGACCCCGGCCTCCGCCGGCATCCCCCAGGTCAGCGGGTGGTCCTGCAGGACGTTAACGCGCAGCCACGAACCGGGCACCAACAGGCCCTTCTTGCCCAGCTCGTCGCTGACGTCCTTCACCGGGAGCTGGAACTCCTCCACCTCGCCCTCGCCGCGCTTGATCTCCTGGACGCCGAGGAAGAGCCCGCAGGAGCGGCCCCACGCCACGATGATGCCGCCCGCATCGGCGAACGCCATGAGCTTCTCCATGCCCTTACTGCCGATGCCCTTGCGGAACTCAGGTGGGAGGTCGGGGAGGTAGGCTTCCTCCTCGTGCACGTAGCGGCCCTTGAGCAGCAGCTCCTTCTCGGTGCTCGGGAAGACGACCAGGTCGAAGCTCGCCGTGAGGTCAAGCTTCTCGATCTCGCCCGGGTGGACGATCCGGAACGGGATCGAGTAGGTGTCGAAGAGGTAGCGCGTCCAGCCCGCGTCCATGTCGTGGAAGCTGGTCTCGACGAGGGCGATGCGTGGCGCTTTGAGCGGTTGCAGGGCGGCCGCTGGCGCGACCGTCAGGACCACCGGCGGCACCGCAACGGCGCGGAGGAGCTTCGGCAACGTGGCGGGGTCGGCCCCGGAGCGGATCACGAAGCTGCCCGCGGGTAGCACGGCTCCACCGGCCGTGGTTGCAGCCGTCGCGCGGCTCACCGGCAGCCCGTCCCTCAGCGCCAGGAAAGCGGCGTGGAAAGCCTCGTTCTCGTTGGCCGAGAACGCCACTCCCCACGCTCCGGCGGGCAGCTCGGCGGCGCGGTCCACAACGCGGAAGGCGCCCTCTACCGGCTGCAGCGCCACCTCCAGCTCCGGCAGCCGCACGTCTACCTGCTCTGCCGCCACACCCCGATGGAGCGGCAGCGACCAGCTCGTGATGTCGTACGGTTCGATCATCGGCCCGCCCGGCGTGAAGTGCCGCACCGGGTAGCGCTGCGCCTCGAGCACCTCCTTGATGAACGGCCGGTACGGCTGGGCGAGAGGGACGACGACCGAGCCGGGCTCGAAGCGGCGCCCGCCGGCGGTGATGCGCTTGGGCACCGTGAACACCTTCACACCGTGTTCCAGCAGCAGGTTGACGAGCGCGGCCCACTCGCCGCGGTCGCGCTGGCCGGAGGGCAGCACGAAGTAGTACGGCGGCTGGCTCTGCCCGCGCCGCACCTCGCGACGGCAGAGGTCGTTGCGGAAACGAAGCAGCTCGGCGCGGCTCGCGCTGCCGGTGTGGAGCAGCGAGCGGAACGAGGACAGCTCGTAGGTGACGGCGTCGCCGAGGCTCCACCAGCCGCCCGGCCAGGGATCGAGCATGTTGACGCTCTTCTTGTACTCGCCTAGCCCCTTGTCGTCGGCGTTCAGCTCGGTGGGCTCGATGAACACCGGCGAGGCGCCGTTGGGGGTCGCGTTCTCGGTCAGCAGGCCAACCACGTTCTTCCAGATCGCCGTCTCGGTGGAGCCCGGCCAGTAGTCGTCGAACGCCCAGTGCTGGGCCACGCCCTTGAGGCCGTCGCGGGCCATGTCGTGCGTCATGTTGGTGCCGAAGACGGCGATCCAGGTCCATACGCCGGCCTCGATGTTCTCGGCGATCGGGTCGTGGCTGGGCGGGCAGAAGTAGCGCGGCCCGGCCGAGCCCATGCCGTGCTTCTCGACCATCGCCTGCGGGAACCAGTCGGTGGAGAACAGCCGCGAGACGGCGCGGTTGTCCTCCTGGGTGAGGGTCACGAAGTCGCGGTTGTTGTCGTGCCCGACATAGCGGTGGTAGACACCCGGCAGGGATGCACCATCCCACGGCGTGCCCTTGTACTTGCGGTAGTTGGCGACGACCATGTCGAGCCCGTCGGGGTTGTGCGCGGGCACCACCATCATCACCACGTCCCGGAGCTGGCGCAGCACCTCGGGATCCTCGCTGGCGGCGAGCTCGTACGCGTAGAGCGGGAACGCCTGGCAGGGCGCCAGCTCCTCGGCGTGCATCGACAGCGTCGCCAGGACAAACACGCGCCCGCGGGCGACGAGCTGGGCGCGCTCGCTGTCGGGGATGGCGGGGTCGAGGGCGAGGCGGCGGTTGATCTCGCGCAGCTCGTCGAGCCGGGCGATATTCTCGGCGGCGGAGACGAATGCGACGACCATCGGCTTGCCGAGCGGTGAGGCGCCCACCTCGCGCAGCTCCACCCGCGGCGAAGCGGCGTCGAGCGCCTTCAGGTAGCCGAGGATCTGCTCATAGTCGAGCAGTTGCCCGTCGGCGCCAGGGCGGAAGCCAAAGTGCGCCGCCGGCGCCGGCAACGTCACCGCCCAGGCGGCTGCCGCCAGCACCGCGCCAACCATCCCTGCGAGGAACCGAGTTCTCGTGGACATGCCCGCAACCTCCAGCGGTGACGCTAGCCCGCCCCTCTCGCGCGGTCAAGCACGCTGCGGCCAGGCCTTGCGGCGCGGCCTTGGGCAGACAGGAGTTTCTGGCCCTCGACTTTGGCCATTCCGTGCTGGCTGTGGGGTGTGAGATATCAGGTGAAGCGCCGGGACTCCGGCGCCCCTTGGAGTGCGGCAGCCATGCTGCCGCCTTGCCTCTAGCACGAGCGATGCTCGCGCCTCCACGGCTGGACCGGTTTGGCAGCGCCGCGGCGCGGCAGCATCTAATGCACGCCAACTACTAATGGCCAAAGTCGAGGGGCAGACAGAAGTGCCTACCCTCCAGAAAAGCGCCAGTAGGACAGGCACTGCTGCCTGTCCATGCAGAGCGTCCCGGCCCGGCAAGGCCAGACAAGGACCCCTGGCCTGCATTGACCCTCGCAGGCTAGGCGGCTAGCCTTGGGGGCACGGAGGACGCCATGGACAGGGTGGACAGATCAGCGAGGTCGATCGAGCGTCGCGACCTGCTCAAGCTCGGCGGCGCCGCGGCGGCGGGCTTGCTGGCCAGCGGCTTGGCACCGGGGGCGGAGGGGGCCTTGCCGCCGCTCCCATCCAACCCGGTCACGCCGGCGGCAATGCCGACTCGCAACCTGGGGCGCACCGGCTTTCGCGTCGGCATCTTCAGCCTCGGCGGCCAGGCCTCGGTCGAGAAGCCCGACAACGAGGCAGTTGCAGTGCCGATCGTCGAGCGCGCCCTCGACCTCGGCGTCAACTACATCGACACCTCGGCACGCTACGGCGGCGAGGCACGCTGGAGCGAGTGCTACATCGGCACGGTGATGAAGCGGCGCCGGTCGGAGGCTTTCCTTGCCACTAAGACTCACGACCGCACCCGAGACGGCTCGCTGCAACTGCTCGAGAAGTCGCTGGAGCTGCTGCAGACCGACCACGTGGACCTGTGGCAGATCCACAATCTGGCCCGGATGGAGGAGGTCGAGAAGATCTTCGCCCCCGGCGGCGCGGTCGAGGCGCTGCAGCAGGCGCGCGAGCAGCGTCTGGTGCGGTTTGTCGGCGTCACCGGTCACGCCGACCCGGCGGTGCTGCTCGAGGCGATCCGCCGCTTCCCATTCGACTCCCTCCTCCTCGCCCTCAACGCCGCGGACCCCCATCACCTCTCGTTCAAACGCGAGCTGCTGCCGGCCGCGGTCGAGAAGGAGATGGCGATCATTGGCATGAAGATCCCGGCGCGCGGCCTGCTGCTGGAAGGGTGGAAGCCGCCGACCGACCCCGAATCGCGCTTCAAGGACACCATCCCCGGCACCCTCAACATGCGCGACGCGATGCGCTATGTCCTCTCGCTGCCGGTGAGCACGTCCATCATCGGCTGCGACACGCTCACCCAGCTCGAAGAGAATGTGCAGATCGCCCGCGCCTTCACGCCCCTGTCAGACGCGCAGATGGCCGCGCTCGAGAGCAAGGCCGAGCCCGTCCACCGCCAGGCACTGTTCTTCCGCCGCTGGCAGGGGTAGGAGCCTGTCGGGCAAATGCCGCAAGCCCCGCTTGATTTCTCCGCCAAGCTCCCAGCCAAGGAGCTTTTCAGCCGATACAGGCTGCCTGCGTTCCACGGCCCGTTCGCCGGCGGCTCCCTGCTGGAAGCGAAACGGCTGGGCTCGAGGCCCACGCGAGCGATCTCAACCCGGTGGCGGCGCTGATCTCCAAGGCGATGATTGAGATCCCCCAAAAGTATACTAAGCGGGCGCCGATGGACCCGGAGTCTCGGCGCGTATCGCTGGGAGCGCAGGCGTCCCGCCTGCCTTCCCTGCCTTGCCTGCCCTTCCTTGACGACCCATGGCGCAGCCGTGGCTACCTGCCGCACTTCGACCATCCCGGCCTCCTGCAGGTCATCACGTTTCGTCTTGCGGACTCGTTGCCGCAGTCGTTCCTCGACCGCTGCGAGGCAGAGCTGGCAACGCTTCCCGTCGAGGCGCACCAGACCGAACGCGAGAAGCGTATCGCCGCCTGGCTCGATCGGGGCGCGGGCGCATGCCATCTGCGAGACCCGCGAGTGGCCGAGCTTGTCGAGAACGCCCTGCTGCACTTCGACGGCCAACGCTATCGCCTGATCGCGTGGTGCATCATGCCCAATCACGTTCACGCCATGATCGAGACCACCCCGGGCCACACCCTCGACCAGGTGCTCCACTCGTGGAAGTCGTTTACCGCCAAGCAGGCCAACCGGTTGCTTGATCTCACCGGCACCTTTTGGCAGGCCGAGTACCACGACCGCTTCATCCGTGATGAAGAACATTTTGCCAGGGCGAAGCAGTACATCGAGCACAACCCCGTCCAGCCGGGTCTGGTTGCATCGGCAGACAGGTGGCGCTGGAGTAGTGCGTGGCACGAGAGGAAAGCAGGCGGGACGCCTGCGCTCCCAGCAGAGACGAACAACGACTCATAGCTGGCGCGCGGGGCGAGCTGTCGTTGCCTGATGTCGGGGGCGCAGTTCGCTCACTCATCGCCGTTCCACACGATCCCCCAGCGGCGATCGACCCGACCCCGCTTCGGCCGCGCCGGGATCCAGGGGATCAGGCCTGCCGACGGCTTCAGCGCCCGATCGAGCCTCGCCTGGATCCTCGCCTCCACCCCCAGGAGATCCAAGAGCGCGCCGATCCGCCGGACGGTGCCGATGTCGCCATAGCGCAAGGTCAGACGAGCCAGGTCGTCGGCATCGACCCTCCCCGCGTTGAGCTCCCCTCGGATCCAGTCAAAGGCCCGTGGCAGGGTGTTGAAACGGGACCAGTCGTACACCGCATCGACGAGTGTCCGCGCTCGAGAGGAGTACAGCGCGATGTGGCCCGGCGCCTTCTTCACCCGCTCGGTGGCGCCGAGCCGCCGGTCCGCCACCTTGATCAGTGTCAGTGCCACCGCGCCGATTGTGCGGTCGCCGGAAATCCGGTTGTTGTAGGCGTACACGCGGGTCGGGATCTGGTCGTGGAACCCGTATAGGTTGAATGCGGGAGGACCGCACACCTGGTAGCGGCCGCGCCGCTCTTCCATCAGCGCGTTCAAAGCCTGCGCCTCGTCCGGGCTCCAGGTCCCGCCGAGCGGCAACCTGGCCGGGACGAGGTAGACGCCGCGTTGGACGCGGGCGATCCACCTGGCCTTGGTCAGTCGGCTCAGCAGGTTGCGCTCCCGGGGCGGCGACAGCCGCAGCGGCCACGCGAGCTCGCCTACTCGCAAGGTGGTCTGCCCCCGCATCTGCAGGTAGGCGAACAGCAGCCGCTCGATCTCGCCCATTCCCTGCTTCTTCATGGCTACACGGTATACCTGCGATAATCGCCTGTCAAGCGATTATCGTGGAAGTAGTGTGCACTAAGCTCAGACGACCAAATCCCCGCTCATCAGGTGCAGCAACAGCAGGTGAGGGTCGAGCGGCCCCAGCTTCGTCCCCACGTCGGATTCCACGATCTCAGGCACGCCGCCGCAACGCCGCTCCTCACGGTAAGCACCATCCTTGGCCACTCGCGCCTCTCCACCACCTCGGGAATTTGCGCCCACGCCATGGCCGAGGAGGCGGTCAATGCGGCCGCCAAGCTCTAGGATTCCCGAAAAGACTGCTGTCAAAACTGGTGCCAAAGGGCCTTTTGGGAAGGCTCGAAACGGCGCCAAGTGCTGGCGCTTGCCGCGTGGGGTGCCATTCGTGACGCCTGCAGCAAGGACCGGGAGGGCGAATCCGTCGCCATCCGGTGGTCTCGACAGGGTGAGGCGGGTAAGATGATTCGAACGACCCGACGAGACCCGACACCATGACGGGTCGTGTAGGTATCCCAATACCGGGAGCGGGAGGGTGACCTGTCGCGCAACCGTTTCACACATGGACTGGGCCCAGGAGCACCCGCATGACGGAGGCCATCGTCCAGCGGATCGCCGAATCGGCCACGCATGTCGCGGGCCTCTACCACCGGTTGCTGTTGCTCGTCGGTCCTTCGGGAGCTGGAAAGAGCGCCGCGCTGCAGCGCGTCGCGGCCGCGCAGGGGGTGGCGGTCATCAATCTCAATCTTGAGCTGAGCCGGGCTCTCCTTGACGTACCGCGAGCTCAGCGCAGCATGACCGCCCCGCGGGCACTCCGCCGAATCGCCGATTGCCACCCCGGCGACACCATGGTGGCCGACAACATCGAGATCCTCTTCGCCCCGGATCTCCGGCTCGACCCACTTCGCGCCTTGCAGCAACTGTCGCGGAACCGAACGGTCATCGCGGCCTGGCTTGGGAGTGTGGATTGCGGTCGGCTCACTTACGCCAAGCCCAGCCACCCGGAGTTCCGGGACTACTCAGCCCAAGATCTTGTCACCGTGTCGGTAGCCGGGTCGCCGTTAAACGCGCCACCATAGGAGAGAGGCATGCCAATGCGGTATCGCGATCTCATTCAGTTTGACCCCATTGTCAGGACCATTCAGTTGCTACACGCAGACGAGGCCGATGTTGCCCGACAGCTCGTCAGCACGTACGTCATTTCGGACGACATGGCTGAACGCATCGTCCACGTCCTCATTCCGAACCTCCAGTTCGACACGCCGGCGGACACCAAAGGGCTGCTGGTCATTGGCAACTACGGCACCGGCAAGTCACACCTTATGGCCATGGTGTCGGCGCTCGCCGAGCGGGCCGAGTTGCGGGACTGCGTCCGGAATGAGGCTGTGGCGGCTGCTGCCGCTACGGTCGGGGGGAAGTTCAAGGTGGTTCGCAGCGAGCTTGGCGCCATCACGATGGACCTCCGCGAGTTCGTCTGCTCGGAGCTCGAGCGAGGGCTTGCCGGGTTGGGCGTGGAGTATAAGTTCCCCGCCCGACACACGATTCCGAACCACAAAGGCGTCTTCGCGGACATGATGGCGGCGTTTGCCGCCAGCTATCCTGACCAGGGCCTGCTCCTCGTCGTTGATGAGCTGCTGGACTTCCTGCGCAGCCGCCGTGACCAGGAGCTGGTTCTCGACCTCAACTTCCTGCGAGAGATCGGCGAGATCTGCTGCAACGTCCGCTTCCGCTTCCTCGCTGGGCTCCAGGAGGCGATCTTTGACAGCCCGCGCTTCCTCTTCGTCGCCGACAGCCTACGCCGAGTCAAGGACCGCTTCGACCAGATCCTCATCGCCCGCCGCGACATCAAGTTCGTGGTCACTGAGCGCCTGCTCCGCAAAACTCCCGAGCAACGCGTCCAGATCCGCGACCTGCTCACGCCGTTCGCCCGCTTCTATGGCGACATGAACGAGCGGATGGACGAGTTCGTCCGGCTGTTCCCGGTCCACCCCGACTACATCGACACGTTCGAGCGCGTGACCGCCGTGGAGAAGCGCGAGATCCTGAAGAGCCTCTCCCAGTCCATGTCCAAGTTGCTCGACAAGGATGTCCCCACCGACCGCCCCGGTCTCATCGCGTTCGATTCCTACTGGGAGATCCTCAGCGCGAACCCAGCGTTCAGGACCATACCCGATGTCAAGAGGGTCGTCGAGGTTTCTGCTGTTCTCTCCAGCCGCATCCAGCAAGCCTTCAGCCGGCCGGCCTACAAGCCAATGGCCGTCCGCGTCATCAATGCTCTCTCCCTACACCGCCTCACCGTCGGCGACATCGAGGCGCCAGTGGGTGCTTCCTCACGAGAGCTGCGCGACAGCC
>JAZDGE010000066.1:0-4443 GCA_043807175.1 Acidobacteriota bacterium | reverse complement strand
CCCCCTTCACGGCGCCCAGACCGACTCGGATGGCGTTTTCCTCGACGGTGAAACTCAAGCTTGATCTGTTGATGTCGGGTCCCAGGATCTGCATTCCGGCGCCCCGGAGCATCGTCACATAGGCAGCGAGTTTTTCCGTGTTGGCCGTCTCGCTCGACAGCATGGCCGCCCAGAAGTGCAACGGATGGTGTGCCTTGAGGAAGGCTGTCTGGTAGGCGACGAAGGCGTAGGCGACGGAGTGCGACTTGTTGAAGCCATACTGCGCAAACGGGACGATCTGCCGCCAGAGCGCCTCCACCTTCGCCTTCGGCAGCCCCCGCGCCACCGCCCGCGAGATGAAGTGCTCGCCCTGCTCGTCGATCAGCTCCTTCTTCTTCTTCCCCATGGCCTTGCGCAGTGTGTCGGCGCGCGCCATCGAGAAGCCCGCCAGCCGCTGCGCGATGCGCATCACCTGCTCCTGGTAGACGATCACGCCATAGGTCTCGGCGAGGATCTCTTCGAGCTCGGGGAAGATGTAGGTGATCGGTTGGCGGCCATGCTTGCGGTCGGCGAACTCGGCCGTCCACTGCATCGGGCCCGGGCGGTAGAGGGCGTTGAGGGCGGCGAGCTCCTCGAAGCGCCTTGGCTGTACGGTGCGCAGCAAATCACGCATCCCCGATGACTCGAACTGAAAGATGCCATCGGTATCGCCCGCGCAGAAGAGGTCATAGACCGCGGGGTCGTCGAAGGTCAGCCGATCAAAGTCGGGCGGCTCGGCGCCGGCACTGGCGATGCTGCGCATGCAGTCGTCGATCACCGTCAGGGTGCGCAGGCCGAGGAAATCCATCTTCAGGAGGCCGAGCTTTTCGATGACGTCCTTGTCGAACTGGGTCACCACCTCGTCGCGCGAGGTCCGGTAGAGCGGCACGATCTCCTTGACCGGCCGGGGCGCGATCACGACTCCGGCGGCGTGAAGCCCGCAGTGGCGAGCAAGGCCCTCCAGCCGCTTGCCGATCTCGATCAGCCTGGCGACCTCGGGCTGCTGCTGGGTGGCCTCGAGCAGGCGGGGCGAGCTCTTGAGCGCATCCTCGAGCGTGATGCCAAGGGTCTCCGGTACGAGCTTGGCGATCCGGTCGGTCTCGGCGAAGGAGAAGCCCAGCACGCGCCCGACGTCGCGAATGCAGGAACGGGCCTGGAGCAGGTTGAACGTGGAAATTTGAGACACGTTCTCGACGCCGTAGACCTCCCGTACATGGTCGATGACCTCTTCCCGGCGCCGCTGGCAGAAGTCGATGTCGATGTCCGGCATCGAGATTCGGTCTGGGTTCAGGAAGCGCTCGAAGAGCAGGTCGTACTCGAGCGGATCGATGTCGGTGATGCGAAGCGCGTAGGCCACCAGCGACCCGGCGGCGCTCCCCCGTCCCGGCCCCACCGGAATGCGATGCTCGCGCGCAAACTTGATAAAGTCCCACACCACCAGGAAGTAGCCCTGGAACGTCATGTGGTGAATGGTCTCGAGCTCCTCGCCAAGCCGAGCCCAGTACTCGGCACTCCCATGGCGGCGTGCCCTGCCGTCCCCGAGGCGCACATCGAGCCCGGCGCGAGCGAGCTCCTCGAGGTAGTCCTCGGCAAGCTTGCCATTTGGCACCGGATAGCGGGGCAGATGGAAGCCCTGATCCGGAAAGCTGACATGGCAGCGGGCGGCGATCTCGGCGGTGCGCGCGAGCGCCGCCGGCTCGTCGCGGAAGCGGCTCGCCATCTCCGCCCCCGACTTGACGTAGAACTCGTCGTTGTAGGCGTAGTCCTGGGCCAGCTCGACGAGCTTCTTGTTCTGGCCGATGCCGATCAGCACGCGGTGGGCCTCGACGTCCTCGCGGCGGTGGAAGTGGCAGTCGTTGGTCGCCACCACCGGGATCCCGGTCGCACGCGCGATCTCGGCAATCCCCTCCCGGGCCAGCCGCTCATCCCCGAGACCATGGTCCTGGATCTCGAGGAAGAAGCCGTCCGCCCCGAGGATCTCGCGGTACTGCTCCGCCACGACGCGGGCGCCGGCCGGGTCGCCAGCGAGCAGGCGGCTCGGGATCTCGCCCGAAAGACAGCTCGAGAGCCCGATAAGCCCCTCGGCGTGGGCGGCCAGTAGCTCCTTGTCGATGCGGGGCCGGTGGTAGAAGCCCTCGAGGTAGGAAGCCGTCACCAACTGCATGAGGTTGTTCCAGCCCTGCTCGTTCTCGGTGAGCAAGACAAGGTGGTTGTAAGGTTTGGCACGACCGTGGGAGCTCGGCGTACGATCGGCGCGGCTGCCGGGCGCGACGTAGACCTCGCAGCCGATGATGCCCTTCACTCCGGCCTTCCGGGTTGCGCTGTAGAACTCGTGAGCGCCAAAGAGGTTACCGTGGTCGGTGAGAGCCACTGCGCCCATCCCGAGCTCGCCGACCTGGCGCACCAGCTCGTCGAGCTTGATCGCCGAGTCGAGCAACGAGAAGTGGGAGTGGAGGTGCAGGTGGACGAACGGCTCCGGCATGGCCGCCATTGTAGCGGGTGCCGGGACCGGCCCTCCCTCATCGCCATGGCTGCTGGCCGTCCGGCAGTAGCAAGATCCGTGTTTTCGAGTCGAGCGCCCGGGTGGAGAACGGCTGGGTGGGTTTTCTGGGTGGGGTGCGGGGGAAACTGTCGACTGTCGACTGTTAGCCACTTACCGTTCGGCAACTTCGAAAATTCGAGGCAAAGGGCCGAAGCAATGCTCCAAATCCACTGACGGGAATAGTGTTCCGCGCCAGAACTACGAACCGAGATTTCGCGCTGAGCACGCATTAGGAAACTGCCGTCGAGCTAACCGCTAACAGCTAACTGCTAACTGCTGGCGGCGGAGCCGGAACCATTTGGTTGCGGCTCCGCCGCCTTAGCGTGAGGCCTTGCTACTATTCGCCGGTGCCGCGCCGATTCCCAAATTACCCGGACTGCCCGGTGTGCGGCGATCATGAGGTCAACCCGGTCACGCTTGGAGTGCGCTGGTCTTGGGATGACGAGAGCCAGCGGGTGATCGGCTGCTTCACTCCAGATCGGCGTCACACGGGCTATGCCGGACGCCTCCACGGCGGCGTCCTTTCGGCGCTGATGGACGAGTGCCTCGCCTGGGCCTGTGCGAAGGAGCGTGCCTCCTTCTGCATCACTGGCGAGCTCACGATGCGGTTCAAGCTGCCGGCCTTGCTGGGTGAGGAGATCGCCCTGTCAGGCTGGGTCGTGACCGCCCGGGGGCCCTACGTACGCGCCGCCGGCGAGACGCGGGGTCCGGACGGCCGGCTGATCGCGACCGCCGTAGGGACGTTCAGGGCGCTGCCACGAGAGGAATCAGAGGCGCTCGCGCAGTCCCTGCGCCTGGCCCCCGGCGATGTGGACATCCTCGCGTTGACAGTTGACAGTTGACAGTTTCCCCCACCCCCACCCAGCACACCCGTCCACCCGTCCCCCGCCCACGCGTTGGTGGCGGCAACACTTGCTCTTTCCGTGAAGATCCTCGGCGTGGAGGCGCTCCTAGTCGGGCCAGCGAAGGGCTGGCGGCGCCGCCGGGCGGCCGGCGGCCAGCTCGGCCGCCAGCCGCTTGACCTCGGCCGACGCCGCGCCTCCCGGTGGCTCGGGGAGGGCCGCAACCAGGGCGGGCGTCAGCCAGAGGGCACGAATGAGCGCGGCTCGTGCCGCGTCCTGGTCACCGAGGGCGGCGCGGGCGCGGGCGATGTTGAGCGTGATCTCGGCCCGCTCGCCACGTTCGAGCGCCTGCCGGTAGTACACCAGCGCCTGCCTGGGCTGCCCCCCCACCAGCCGCGCCGCCCCCGCGACCAGCAACGGCCGGGCGTCACCCGGCAGCTTCTCGACAAGGCCGGCGGCGGTTGCCGCCACCCAGTCGAGGGCGCGAGCGCGGTCGGGCACCTGTCCCGGGTCGCCCACCAGGATGCGCAGTGCCGAGCTCACCCGGAAGAGCTCCCGCTCGGCCCAATAGCGGCCAGGCTCCGGGAGCAGGGCCGCGCCCAGCAGCAGCACGGCGCCGAGCCTGAGGTATCTCATCAAGGGAGCGCCGCCTCGCTTCCCTGCTCCGCCGCCAGCCGCCAGGCTCTTCCTGCCGCGAGCAGGAGCGGGACCGCGGTGATCGGCCGTTGCAGCGGAAACCAGGCGAGCGCCTCGACGAGCCCTGCTGACAGCAGCCCGATGAGCACGATGGCTTCGGCACTTCTTCCCGGCCCCGTCGAGGCGGTGCGCAGGAGGCCGAAAAGCAGCGCCGCAAGGCCTGCAAGCGAGATCAGGGCGACCGGAACCCCGGCCTCGGCGGCGGCCTGCAGGTACTCGTTGTGAGTTTCGCTGTAAGAGCCGCTCGTCGTCTGGGGCGGCAGATGCCGCCGGTGGACCTGCTCGGCGCGCAGGCGGTGGGGGACGAACTCGGCGGCAAATGCGCCCGGCCCCCAGCCGAGCACC
>JAZDGE010000065.1:0-3990 GCA_043807175.1 Acidobacteriota bacterium | reverse complement strand
GTGCTGCTCATCGTCTACGGGTTCCGGCAGCCGCCGGCGACCTGTGCGGCGGTGCCGGCCGCCGAGCTGCTTTCAGGAGTGCGGCGGCGGTGGCCCGCGGCCTTGCCGGCGGCGCTTGGCCTGCTCACCGGGCTTTCGCTCTGCCCACCCTTCCTCTTGGCCATCACCCGAGCCGCTGACGCCGGGGGCTTGGGCGGCTCGTTGGCCTTCTTCCTCGCGTTCTTCTGCGGCACCTCGGCGTACCTGGTGCCGCTGCCCCTGGTCGGCCTGCTGCGCCGGCCGGCCGTCGTGCGCACCGTGGGACGGTTGGCCGCCGGCGTCGTCGGCGCGTACTTTGCCTACCGCGGTCTCGTAGCGCTTCTCGGAGGGTTTGCAATATGAGCACACCAGCCCCACAACCGCCCCGCCCCGGCTCGCCGGGGCTCTCCTGGCCCAAGACCGTCCTAGCGGCGGTACCGATGATGCTGCTGACAGCCTTGTTGCTGCTCGGTGGGCGGACCCTGCCGAGGGACCCGCTGCGGCAGATCCCCCTCCTGGCCGCGTTCCTGCTCGCCAACACACTGTTCGTCCTGATGCTCAAGACCGGCAAGACCGACCGCTTCCGCGCCGTGCTGTTCGTCGCCGTGGCGGTGGGCTTCGTACTCTCCTTCATTCCGAACCTGCTCGAGGTCCGCGGCAACATGGGACTGACGGGCGACGACATCATCCAGGGCAAGACGCCCTTTTGCCACATGGTCATCCCCATGACGATCATCCCCGCGGCGCTGACCAGGACCATAATCTTCCCGGGCTTGATGCTCACCGGCTTCGCGTCGATCGCGAGCATGCTGACGCTCTGGCTCGGGGTCACGCTGGTCTTGGGACGGGGTTTCTGTGCCTGGGGTTGCTTCTTCGGGGGTCTCGAGGAGGGCCTCTCGCGGGTCAGGAAGCGACCGCTCATCAAGAAGATCGCCGCCCACTGGAGCTACCTCCCGTACGCCGTGCTGGCCACGATCGTGGTGCTGGCCGCTGCCACGCTGTCGCCGACCTACTGCGAGTGGCTGTGCCCGTTCAAATCGGTCACCGAGTACTTCGCCGTCACCAACCTCAAGACCGCGATCCAGGCGGTGATCTTCGTGGCGCTGTTCGTCGCCCTGGTCCTCGTGCTTCCGGTGCTGACCGGCAAGCGCACCCAGTGCGGTCTGTTCTGCCCGATGGGCGCCTTCCAGGGGTTGACCAACCCGGTCTCCGCCTTCGAGGTCAGGATCGATCGGTCCGCCTGCGGTGCGTGCGGCCACTGCGAGCGAGTATGCCCCACGTTTTCCCTTGACCAGAACAGCATCGCCAGGGGCAAGGCCCGGACCTCGTGTATGAGGTGTGGCAGGTGCGTGGACGCCTGCCCGAAGAAGGCCCCCGCGTTCCACGTCAAGGGCACCGCGCTCTCGGCCCGGACCTCGGGCCGCCTGCTGTTCCTTTACCCAGCGTTCCTGTTCCTCACGGTCTTCGGGTCCGGAATGATCCAGGACGGGTTGTACCGGGTGCTGCTGCTGGTCTCGACCGGCAGCATCCTGGCCCGCTAGGAAGGTCGCCATGACACGACTCAAGCCGATCCTGGGTACGCTCTGGGCGCTCGCGGCGCTCCCGCTGCTGCTGGCCCTGTTCCTCGGCTTCCCGCGCTGGCAGAACGCCCTCGCCGTGGGCACGGGCTTGAAGGTCTCGCCGTGGTACACCGGCGGCGCCATCATGACCTCGCTGCCCCACGACGGCTACACGACCCACGTGCACCGCCCGATCTTCGACGCGCTCGTTGGCGAGTACTCCAAGGGCTTCGTGCAGGTGGACTTCGTCCCAGCCGAGGGCAAGGCACTGCCGGCGACCATCGAGGAGACCGTGGAACCTGCCGGGGACGCCTCGATGGCGTTCCACGTCACGCTCTCAACTGCGACACGCGTGGCCAGCATGAGGCCAGTCGGTCCCCGGCCGATCTCGATCGAAGGCGTGTATGCCCTGGGGAGCGGCATGGCCGTGCGCGTCAACCTCGCGAACCCGCGTTGACGCAGCCGAAATGACCTTCGCCGGTGTCGCTTGTCGACCGTCGCCTGTCGACTGTCGCCTGTCAACTTCCCCCGGTGGGCCGCGCCGACCGCGTAGAATCGGCAGCCGTGGCGGTTCGCGTCGATCTCGAGGGGAAGGCGATCACGGCCTCGGTGCATGACTTGCTGCCGGAGACCGCGCGAGCGCTCGGCCTGCCTGGCGAGGGGCTCGCGCGGCTGTCGGTGGGCGCCGAGCTGCACCGCGTGGTCCAGGGTCAGCGGCGGGACGAGGATGCCACCTACGTGCCCGAGGTCGCGATCGACCGCACGCTCGAGATCGATGGCTGGTCGCTGCGGGTGATCGGCCGCGCCGACGCCGTCACGCGCGACGAAACGGGCCAACCAGCGGTCGAGGAGATCAAGACGCTCGACTTCCGCAGCGATCTCCACGCTCCCTTCGCCGCCGAGCGCCTCGAACGCCATCGCTGGCAGGTGAAGATCTATGCCTTCTGCCTGTTCCCGGAAGGCGACGCGATCGCGCGACTGCTGCTGGTCGATCTCCGCGGCGAGGAGCGGCGCGCGGAACCGGTTCCCTGGTCGCCCGGCGAGGTGCGCGCCTTCCTACGCGCTCGTCTCCATGCCCTCATCGCCGCCGAGCGCGCGCGCCAGCGCATGCTCGATGTCTGGCGGGCGGCTGCCGCCACGCTTCCGTTCCCCTTCCCCGCCACTCGGCCGGTGCAGAACGAGGCGATGGAAGCCGTCTCGGCGGCGCTGGAGGCTGGCCGCCACCTGCTGCTCGCGGCGCCCACCGGGGTCGGCAAGACGGCGGCGGCGCTCTATCCCGCGGTGCGCCTCGCCCTTTCAGCGGGGAAGCGGGTGGTCTTTCTCACCGCCAAGACCCTCCAGCAGCAGCTCGCGGTCGAGACGCTGCAGCGCATGCAGCTCGGCGGCTGGCGCTCGCTGCAAGTCCGGGCCAAGGCCAAGATGTGCGCCAATGCCGAGGTCATCTGCCACCCGGAGTTCTGCGAGCACGCGCGTGACTACGGCCTCAAGCTCGCCCAGCGGGGGGTGGTGCCGGCGCTGCTGGCGGGACCGCCTCACCTCGCGCCCGACCAGATCTTCGCCCTTGCTCATGCCGCCGAGGTGTGCCCCTTCGAGGTCTCGCTCGAGCTGCTCGGCGAGGCGGCGGCAGTGGTGTGCGACTACAACTACGTGTTCGATCCCGCGATCGCGCTCTTTCCGTTTACCGCGGAGGGCGACCTCGCCGACACCTTTCTCATCATCGACGAGGCGCACAACCTGGTCGAGAGAGCGCGCGAGTACTACTCGCCGCGGCTGAGTCGGCGCGCCGTCGCTGCGGCGCGGCGCCTGCTCGCCGACTACCGGCAGAAGGTTTGCCGTGACCTCGACGCGGTGCTCGCCAGCCTGGAGGAGGTCATCGGCCGGCGAGTCCGCGAGGCGCTCGATGGGCGGGTGGGCGTCGAGCGCACTGGCCTCGCCGCCGCCGAGCTGGCCGAGATTCGCGTAGCGTTCGACGCGCTCATCGCCCCGTACTTCACCTTCAAGCGCAACGTCGAGCTGTGGCTCGCCAAGGACCCGGTCGTCGAGGTGCTGCTTGCCCTGGCGCGCCTCGTCAATCTGCTCGAGCTCGATGCCGAGGAGCTGCTCCCGCTCGCCGAGCGGACTGCCGGGGAGCAGCCAGATGAGATGCTTCGCATTTACTGCCTCGACGCCAAGCGCTTCACCGGCCCGATCCTGGCCCACTCGGCCGGGTGTATCGCGATGTCGGCGACGCTCGAGCCCTTCGAGTTTTACCGCGACCTGCTGGGATTCGAGAGCGAGCGCACGGACCCCCTCGCACTGCCTTCGCCGTTTCCCCGCGAGCGCCGCCTGATCCTCGCGATCGACGAGGTGGACACCTCGTTCCGTTTCCGCTCCCTTGCCTACCCCCGCATCGCCGAGCTGATCGCCGAGCTCG
>JAZDGE010000064.1:0-9135 GCA_043807175.1 Acidobacteriota bacterium | reverse complement strand
GGATGGGACCATATCTTCAGTGTACCCGGCGTTGCTCGTGGGGGGGAGGTGTGGCACACTCACAGGATGGAACAGCGACCTGCCCCGGCGCCAGGTGGTCACGGTGCGCCCTTGGGGTATGGAAGGGCGAGCGGCTCGCTCGCGCTGCTTCCGCCGCTCGTTTTGCTGCAGGCCGCCCGCGAGGCGCGCCGCGACCTGCGGCTGGTGCTGCGGGCGCCAGCAAGCGGCGACCTGGTCGTGCTCGTTTTCCGTCAGGGCGAGCTGACGATGGTGTTTTCGCCGGGAGACGGGCGATCGGTTGGGGAGCTCCTGCTCGCCGCCGGCAAGATCGACGTGGAAATCCTCGACGGTCTCGTGGACGGTCGCAGCCGGGGGGCCACCAGCCTCGAAAGGCTGATCCTGGCGCGCACCGCCCTGCCGCAGGACGAGTTGCGAACGTTTCTCAATTTCCAGGCACGCATGCGGCTGCTGGAGGTACTGGCCTGGCGGGAAGGGTTCTTCGAGCTTTCCGACTACAGCGGGGGAGGCGAGACCGCATTCTGCCTCGATCTGCCACAGCTCGAGGCGCTTGCGCTGCGGGCGCAGGCGCGCTCGACCGCGCTGCCGGCGCTGCTCGCGCGGCTGCCGGCGGCGCCCGAAAACACGTTGGTTCGCCGGCGTCGGGGTGCGCAGCAGGCGCGGGGACAGCTCGAGCGGGCCATTCTCGACGCCGTTTCCGCCCCGCTCGTGCTGACGCAACTGCTGGCTCGTCTGCTCGTCGACGACGATGTCGCCATCGAGGCGACTCTCCGGCTGGCGCAGGCCAGGGCGCTCACCTTGACGCCGCGGGTGGCCCTCGCCCCACAGGCGGCGGGCGCCCCCGCCCGGGACCCGCGGTTGGCCGATTTGGTGCGGGAGATCCTGGCGCGCACGCGGGGAGAGGCCGCGGCAAAGGGCGCGGTGACGCTCTGGGTGCTGGTGGTGTCCTCAGCCCCGCCGGACGCGGCCAGGCTGGTCGCTTCGCTTGCGGGCGATGAAGGCGAACCGCTGAGTCCCGAGCATGCCGGGGGGGCGACAGGCTTCGCGAGGCGAACCTTGCGGCTCGCCCCCGAGGTCCGGGTATGCCTGCTGGCGCTGCGCCCGCGCGCGCTCTCGCGCGCCGCACTCGAGGGCGTTCTCGCACGCTTCGATGCCCTGATGCTCTTGCGCCTGGGCGATGAGAGCGCGGAGCTGGAGCAGCTCCAGCAGCTCAGGCGGCTGGCTGCACCGGCCGAGAGCGCCCACCGGCCGCTCGTGCTGGGCTTCGACCTCACGCGATCCCTGCGCTCCTGGGGCGATTTCCCGGATGCGGTGTTCGGCATTCCGGGCGGTGAAGGCCAGAAACCGTCATGGCTCTTCGAGCGGCTGCTCGAGGGATTGCTCGCCGCCGCTGCCGCACGATAGAGCTCTAATCTGGGCAGGATCTCAAAGCCAGGTTTCGCCTCGTCAGTTTGAGGAAAGCTGTCAGGTCCTTTCCGTGTAGAATGACCCAAATCTCTCTCACCGCTCCGCTCGCGCGGTGGTCTTCAGCGTGGCGGGAGGGAGAAGGGGAATGTATGGCGAGATCTCATCTCCTCTTGACAGGTGTTGCTGTCCTTTCGGCGTCGCTGGCGCCGGTAGCGGCCCAGGCGCCCGATCCGCGGACGGCTGGCGGCCAGCTCGAGGTTTGCGGCGGCGCGGCAAGCTGGCGGGGCATAGGGTATCTGGAGTTCGAGGTCACCATCACCACCGCGCAGGCTCAGCAAGGGCCGTGGCGCTATCGCTGGGACCGGCGGCAGGGGTATCTCCGGCTTACCGGCGCGGGGGCGGATGGTTCGCAGTTGGACGTCGCCCTCGATCTAGGCTCTCGCACCGGCGGGGGCTGGAGCAATGGCCAGCAGCTCACGGGCGAGCCGCTGGGCGAGGCGGTGAGCTGGACTCTGCAGCGTTTCGGGGAGGATGTCGTGTGGCTGACCTTTCCCCTCGAATGGGGGGCGCCCGGCGTTACCGTCACGGCACAAGAGGATGTCCTCGCCGGCGAGCAGCGAATGCCAGCCGTCAGGGTAGTCTCGGCGATCGGGCCCTGGGAGGTTCTGCTCGACCCCGCGACCGGGCAAGTCAGCCAGACCGTGTTCGAGCGGGCCGGCATGGGCAGGATCACGGCATCGTGGCAGGAGTGGGAGAACCATGCCGGAGTCTTCTTTGCTCGCCGCCGCGTGATCTTGGAGACCGGTGAGACGCTTGATCTGCGCGTCTTGAAAGCGCTTGCCGCCACGCCAGTCGACGCGTTCTAGGCGCGCTTTCACACCGGGAATCTTCACGAACAGAGCGAGTTCTTCGCCCGGTGGGCGGGTTGAGGACGGGAGGGTGAGCTTGCTGGGTGGGGGTGGTGGAAACTGTCGACTGTCGACTTCCCCATCGACTTCCCCGTCACCTTGCTCTGCCGCGGCCAAGCGGATAGCATCCGGGACCGTGGCCGATCTGCCGTTTCGTCCTCGCCTCGTAGAGAACGCCAATGAGGTCGCCGAGCTGTGCCTGGCAGCGCGCTCGGCGTCCTCGATCGCTCTCGACACCGAGGCCGACTCGCTGCACTCCTACCACCACAAGCTCTGCCTGATCCAGCTCTCCTTCGATGAGCGCCACTTCGTCATCGATCCGCTGGCCGTGGGCCGGCCGGGTCTTGAGCCCCTCGCTGAGCTCTGCGCCCGAAGGCAGGTGACGAAGGTGATGCACGGCGCCGACTACGATCTTCGCGTCCTCGACCGCGATATCGGCGCGCGCGTGTGCGGCCTCGAGGACACCCAGGTGGCGGCGCAGCTTCTCGGCGAGCCGCAGACCGGCCTGGCGGCGCTGCTGCAAAAGGAGCTCGGGGTCGTCATCGACAAGCAGTACCAGCGCGCCGACTGGGGGGCGCGCCCACTGGCGCCCGAACTCGTGAGCTACGCCGTCGCCGACACCGCCCACCTGCATCGCCTGGCCGCCGCGGTCACCGGCCGGCTGGAGGAGCTGGGGCGCCTGAACTGGTGGCGCGAGGAGTGCGCGGCGCTGGAGGAGGTCTGCTGGGTCCCAGCGCCGGTCAACGAGCTTGCCTTCGAGCGAATCAAGTTTGCGGGCCGCCTGCGCGGGCTTGAGCGCGATCGCGTGGCGGCGCTCCATCGGTGGCGCGAGCAGCAGGCGTCGAACGAGGATGTACCCCCTTTTCGCATCATTCGCAACGAGGCATTGCTCGCGCTGGCGCAGCGCCCCCCGGGCGATCTGGCGGAGATGACCGCCTTTCCCGGCGTGGGCAAGTCGCTTTCGCGCCGCCACGGAGACCA
This sequence comes from Acidobacteriota bacterium, assembly GCA_043807175.1. Lineage (GTDB taxonomy): Bacteria > Acidobacteriota > Thermoanaerobaculia > Thermoanaerobaculales > Thermoanaerobaculaceae > JAZDGE01. The sequence goes on along the minus strand of JAZDGE010000064.1, from coordinate 5,821 downwards.
GCTTCTCGCCCTGCTGGCGGCGCCCCCCGCGGCCCCGGAACGGGTTCCGCGGGTTGCCTCAAAATTCGAGCGCGAGCGAGAAGCGAGGGTGAAGCAGGCGAGGAGCGCACGGGACGCGGTCGCGCTACAGCTCGGACTTGCCGGGGGCGTGCTCGCCCCGCGGACCGTGCTGGAGCAGGTCGTGGACTGCCTGCCCCGGGACGAGGAAGCGCTCGCCGTCTGCCTGGGCCGGGCCTGGCGGGTAAGCGTTCTTGCCTCCTGCCTGTTGCCCCTGATCTCGGGCTGGCTGGCGGCCGGGGCCGGCGATGCCGCTGCGCAGTGACGAGGCCTTTGTCCTCACGCGCCACCCCTATCGCGAGCGCGACCTGACGGTGGCGCTGCTGTCACGCACCCATGGCCTCGTGCGCGTGCTGGCGCGGCGGGCGCGGGGGTTACGCTCGCCACTGGCGGCCGTGCTCGAGCCCCTCGCCCAGGTGCGCATGACCTACTTCGAGCGCCCCCGCAGCGAGCTCGCCAACCTCAATGAGGCCGTCCTCGTGCGCTCCTCGTTCCCGCTCGCCGCCTCGCCCGCGGGCTGGGCGGCAGGGCAGGTGGTGGGCGAGCTCGCGCTCACGTTCTGTCCCCCGGGGGAGCAGGCGGAGCTCGCCTATCGCCTGGTTGATCGCTGCCTCGCCAGGCTGCTCGCGGGCCACTCGCCGCTGGCGGTGGCGCACTATGCGGAGCTCTGGTTCCTGCGTCTGGCCGGCGTGTTCCCCGAGCTGGGCGCCTGTGGCGAGTGCGGCGCAAGTCTCGGTGGTGCGCCTCGCATCTGGGACGACGAGGAGAACCGCTTCCTTTGCCCGGACCACCCGCCGCCCCGCGCCGCGACCAGGCTTTCGGCCGCCGCCGCCGCCTGGCTGGCGAGAGCCTCACGCGAGCGGCTCGAGGAAATTACCGCCGCCGCGCCGGCGGACGCCGCGACCTGGCTGGCGCGCCTGCGCGAGCGCTTCACCGGCCGCGAGCTGGTGAGCTGGCGCTACCTGAGCCTGCTGCAATCCTAGGCGCGCCGGCCGAAACGGACGGCCTCGGCAATGCACGGGATAGCGCCGGTCAGGATAGTACCGGCAGCGGTCTCGAGCCGCACGACGGCCACCGCAAGGTGCTTGGCGCCGCGAGGGCGCCGCGCGAGGAGCGAGAGGGCGGCAGCGGCGCGTGGATGGCTCGGCATGCTGTCGGCGACGAAGTCGGCGACCGAGAGGGGGCGGCCGTGCTCGACCGATACCTGCACACGAGCGTCCGGGCGCGTTGCGCTGATCTCGTAACGCCGTGGGCACATACCCCCCCCGACCGGGGCGGGCGCGAGCTCGTGCACGGAGAGCGCCGGAGTACCGAAGGCCTCCAGCCTGCCGCGGTGCTCCACCACCACGAGCCCGCGCAGGGGACGCCTGGCCCGCACGAGAAGGGCGAAGGTGGCAGCCGCTTCGGGATCATGGGCGCGCCCCCAGAGCAGCAGGTCCACCGGCGTGATCGGCGGCAGGATCGTCGATTCCACGAAGTCGGCGTAGCCTTGGCACGAAGCCACCTCGAAGAGCTGGCCGGGAAGAGCGACCGTGCCGCAAAGCTCAGCGGTGGGGACCCGCGGCATCCAGAGCAAACGCCGGCGGCCGTGCGCCACCTCGAGGACCGGAAGCTCTTCATCACGCGCCGGAGCAGGATGGGTGAGCTTCAAATCCACGCGGAGGTCGTCACGCTCGACCGTGAGCCCGCCCGCCGGCCCCAGACGCAGCCCGCCGCCGTCGAATGACGCCCCGCCATCAGGCGTCGCCTCGAGTCTTCGCAAGGGGATGCTCAAGCGGGCCGCCGCCACGCCTCCCGGTGGCACGACCTCGAGGTTCAGGACCCGGTGGGCGAGTCCGACGAACCGTACCTCGGCCAGGAAGGCGAGGACGAAGGCGCCATCGGCGTTGAGCCCGTCGAGGTACCACTTGCGCAGGCGGAAGGGGGTCATGACCGGGCGTCCTCGCCACCGCTGCCCGCTGCACGCGGTCGAGCCCGGCCGATACGGTCACGCCAGGAGCTTGCGGCGAGGGCGATGAGGAGAAAGGCGCTGCCCCAGGCGATGGAACCGAGCAGGGCGCGGAGGATTCCATGATCGGTGAACGCTGCGATCATGGTGAGCTGCGTCGGATGGAACGCCGGGAGCCAGCGGATGATCGCCTGGTTCTGCGCCTCCGCGTAGAAAAGCGGGTTCTGCAGCCACCCGACGTCGATGTTGACGAGTAACACGACGAGCAGGATCCCCTCGAGCTCGCGCCGCACGAGTGCGCCCACCAGCACGCCGAAGCTTGCGTAGACGTAGCCGATCGCAGCGAACCCCAGAAACGTCCCGAGCAACGACCGGGGAGCCGCCAGGAGACGCACCAGCGCCAGACCGTAGGCCCCAGTCAGCGCCACGACGGCGGCGAGCAGGACAAGGCGGGCGGTGAGCAGCTCACCGATGCGGTAGCCGCACAGCAGCAAACGCCGATGCGCCTCGGCGTCGCGCTGCGACAGCGCGAGGCCGACAAACGCCGCGATCAGACCGATGGCGGCCTGCGCGATGTAGACGAGCGCCTGGTCGCGCTGGCGCACCTCGACGAACGGCTCGCCCGCGATCGCGGCCAGCTTGAACAATATCGGTGTGGCCTGGGTGGTGAGCAACGTGAGCAGGATGAACACCGCCGGTATCAGCAGGACCAGCAGCAGAACCAGCCGCGCGCGCAGCAGCGAGCGGACTCCCATCACGAAGCTCGTCCTCAGACGTTGGCGGCGCACTGCAGAGTTCCTCCGTCCAGGCTCAGCACGCGATCGAACTGCCTCCGGTCGTGGACGAGGTGCGACACGATGAGGAGCGAGCCGCCGCGCGAGCGGTGCTCGGCTACGTAGTCCCAGAAGCGCAGGTAGGTATCCCAGTCGAACGCGGCGTAGGGCTCGTCCAGCACCAGGAGATCAGGGTCGTGGAGCAGGGCCAGCGCGAGGTTGAGCTTCTGCTGGGTGCCCCCGGATAGCTCCCCGACCCGGCGGTCGGCCCACGCCGCAAAGCGAAAACGGTCGAGCAGCCCGCTTGCCCGTGCCTCCCAACCACCCGCGGCACTCCCCGCCGGCAAACCGTAGGCGGTGGCGAAGTAGCGGAAGTGCTCCCGTACGGTGAGCGTCGAGAACAGCTCGGGCTCCTGCGGGCAGTAGCCGAACGACGCGCGCAGCTCGATGCCACCACGGTCGGGGCGGAGCAGCCCGGCGACGATGCGCAGCAGCGTCGTCTTGCCCGAACCGTTTTCACCCGCCACCGCCACCGTCTCGCCGCGTCTCAGCGCAAGTGTGGCGCCGCGCAGCACGGCGGTGCCGCGAAAAGACTTGTACAGGCCGGTGGCGGCCAGTACCGGCGAGCTCACGGGTCCTCCGGCGCGGCCCACCCCGGCGCCTCGCTGGGCCGCTCAGTCAAAAGAAGGTAGGGACATGGTCCATTACTTCCCGCACCCGAAGCGGAGAAGAGAAGGGTCCGAGGCAGCGCGGGTCCCGGCTGGCGTAGCTGGCGCCGAAGCTGGGATTGGCGGCGCGACACCCGCCGCCACAGACCGATACGTAGGTGCACGGGAGGCACTCCAGCGGCACCCTCTTGAGCTCGCGATAGGCAGGCGAGGCAAAGCGTTTGCGCCAGATCGACCACAGCGACTCACTGTACACGCTGCCGAGCGCGAGGTCGTCCACGAACGGGCAAGGCTGCACCGACCCGTCCGCCTTGACCGTGAGCACGAAGTTCCCTCCTGAGCACGCGTCGCCGGTGAGCATGCAGAAGTGGCGAACGAGCCGCTCGTGGGCGGGAGCGAGGGAGTGCAGGACGTGACGCTGGATCACGTTCCACTCGTCCGCTGCGAGCGCCAGCGAGTCATTTCGGCGCTGCGCCACGTACTGGTAGAACACCGGCGACACTCCCAGCTCCTCGCGCGCGAAGCGCGCCACCTCCCGCCAGTGGCCGGCGTTTTCGCGGTGGATGGCCGTGAACGTGTAGGCGCGCACGCCGGCTTCCCGCAGGCTCGCGATTCCGGCCACGGCGCGCTCCCACGAGGCCGGCTGGCCGGTAAACGCATCGTGGATCTCGCGCCGGTGCGAGACGAGGGTGACGAGTGCGGCGTCGAGGCCGGCGGCGGCGAGCTCGGCCGCCAGCTCGGGTGAGGCACGGGTGCCGTTGGTGAAGACAGAGACGACGGGAATGCCCACGATTCGCTTCGCATGGGCGACGATCGCCGGCAGCTCGGCGCGCTGCAAGGGCTCGCCACCAAGGATCTCCAGCCGTGTGCCGAGCCCGCGCAGGTCGTCGAGCACCTTGAGGATGACGTCGAGCGGCAGCTCGGGACCCCGTTCCCGTACGTAGCACATCCGGCAGTGAAGCTCGCACGCGGTGTTCACCTCGAGCTTCACCGAGTAAAGGAAGGCGCCCAGGAGTCGGCGCGAGGCGCGCGCGAGCACCCGGTCGAGGGGCGGCAGCAAAGTCGCAGCGGCAAAAGCGCGCAGGAAGGCGCCCTGCACCGCCGCCAACGCGCGGTTCTTGATGCGCCCGAGGAACTCGAGCGCTCCCGGCTGGACAATCGGGGGTCCGTAGCTGGGATGCACGCTTCCTCCGTCACGCCCGCCGCGGCGCCGGAAGGCCCCGGGCCTCGGCCACCGCGACGATGGCGTCTTGCCAGAGGAGCGCGCCCGAGGTCGCGACTCGCACCTCGGTCAGCCGTCGCGATCGTGGCTCGTAGATCAGCAAGCGACTGTCGCCCTCGATCACCGCCGCCTCGATCTCGGAAAGCCGCACAAGCAGTCGTCCGCGCGCGCCGCTAGCGATGAGCTCGTCTGCCTCCAACTGCAGCTCCCCTTCGAGCTCCTGCACTGACACGTCGGACACCTCAGACCGGACGCGAGCCGCTACCCGCGGCAGGGAAGGCGAGTCCTTGCCGGGCTTCCACTCCTCGGCCCGCAGCCGGATCTTCTCGTACAGGCTGGCGAGCGACAGCTCGCGCACCGCTCCGCCCGCCTCGACCATCGCGGTCAATCTCTCGGTGAGCGTGACAGTCGCCTCGCACCTCGCGCATGAAAGCGAGGCGGCGCGGTCGCTTCCGGCGGGCCACCATGACCGGCAGGCCGGGCACCGGTAGACCAGCCTTGCGAGCCCGGCGGCCCGCCGCACGCACCGGTCTTGCGCCTCCGGCTCCTCGCCCACGGCAAGCCCTGACGCCAGCTCGGCCAGGGCCTGCTCGGGCGCAAGGTCGGGCGTCAGGCGGAAAGGCTCGCCGAACTCGACCCGCACCACGGTCCGGCCCGGGAAGCGGCGCCAGCGCGGCCAGGCGTGGTAGGCGCCGGCGATGCGTACCGGAACGATTGGCACGTCTGCGTGGTGCTGGAGTAGCCTTACCACCTCCGGCTTGAGTGCACCCGCGGCGCCGCTCCACGAACGTTCTCCGGCCGGGAAGAGGCCCACTACGAAACCCTCGCGCAGCGCCTTGCGGATGCCTCGTAACGAGCCCGGATCGGAGGTCCAGCGCTGGCGGGGAATGCTCATCAGGCGGCGCAGCACGAATCCTCCGAGTGCCGAGCGCATCGACGGGGCAGTGGTGACGAACGCGGCCACGAACGGCAGCGCCTTGCCCACGAACACGGGGTCGAGATAGCTGCGGTGGGCGGCCACGACGAAAAAGGGCGGCGCCAGCGGTAACCGCTCGCGGCCGGCTACAGAGAAGCGGAACATCACGCGAAACAGCACCGCAAGGAGGGGGCGCACGAGCATCGGGAGGCGGGGGAGCAGCACGCCGGTGCGCCG
>JAZDGE010000063.1:0-2773 GCA_043807175.1 Acidobacteriota bacterium | reverse complement strand
CCCCAGGAGGTCGATCTCATCCCGTTCGAGCCGGGCTTTCCTCCCGGCCAGCGCTGGCTCTTCTTCGCCCCGCACGCGGATGACGAGGTGATGGGTCCGGGCGCCACCCTCGTGCTTGGGCGGCGGAGCGGGGTCACGGTGCAGATCGTCGTGGTGACCGACGGAGGAGCCCAGGGAGACGCACAGGTCAGGGAAGCCGAGGCCCGTGCTTCGGCTTCCATCCTCGGCCTCGGCGAGCCAGAGTTCTGGCGCCATGCCGACCGCTCGCTCTCACCCGGCGATCGCCGCCTGCGCACCGCGATCGCTGCGTGCCTCGAGAGGTTCCGCCCGGATGTCGTCTGGGTCCCCTCGCCGGTGGAGATGCACCCTGACCACCGCGCCCTCGCCCTCGCCGTGCGGGCTGTGGTGCGCCGAATGACCTGCTGGGGGCTGCGCCGCGTCGGGCCGGCCTGGCTCGCCGCCTACGAGGTGGGTACGCCGTTGCTGCCGAATCTGCTCGTGGCCGTCGACGAGGGCTGGGAGGTGAAGCGGCGCGCCATGAGCGCCTACGCGAGCCAGCTCACCTTCCGGCCCTACGACGAGATCATGGAAGCCCTGGGGTCGTTTCGTTCGCTGACCCTACCCTCCTGCCGCCGGGCCGAGGCACTGTGCCTGCTGCCGGTGCGCAAGGTAGTGCGATGGAGCGCAAGAGCCTGGGCCGCCTGCATGGGTTCCCCCCGCGGAGTGGCTCGCCATTATTGAGATTCCGTCGCACTTTCTGAATTGCTGCCTCGGAGCAGGAGAACCGAGGTTCCTGGGCTCACGCACGCCCGCGCGGTTACGGCCCACTCCGAATGAGCAGCCTATCTTCCCTTGAACAAGCCCGCATTTGGGCGGGGGAACCGGACCCCGGAGCCCGGACCCCGCTCTTCCCAGGGTGCGCACTTTTGGGGAGCTCGCTGTCGCCCAAGGTGGGCGGTTGAGGCGTCCGAGGGCTCTCATACCTGCCTTGTGAATGGCATTCTCCTTGCTTTAGCCAATCCTGGAGGTGCTTGTCATGCGCGGACGGACCGTCACTTTGCTCTTGCTGGCGGGCTCACTGCTTGCCGTTTCCCCAGCCGACGCGCACCGCCGCCACCACCACTTTCCAGCGGCGGCAGCGGTAGCGCTCGCCTGGGGTGGTCTCTGGTACTGGCCGCACTGGTACGTTGCTGGCGCGGTGACGCCAGCGCGCGTCAGCAGCGAGGTGGCCGGCGTCGATACCGACGTCGAGCCCGAGCATGCGCGCGTCTATCTCGATGGCGAGCTCATCGGCGTCGCCGACGACTTCGATGGCTTCCCAGGCTACCTGCTGCTGAAGCCGGGAAGCTACACGCTGGAGTTCCGGCTTCCCGGCTACCACAGCGAGACGGTCGAGATCGAGGCCAGGCCGGGTCGTTTCTTTCCGCTCGAGATGAGCCTCAAACGGAACCCCGGCGAGCGTTCGGCGCCCTGGTACGAGCGCCCGGCGAAGCCCCCCGTCGACGAGGTCTTTGGCCCGCCGAAGAGAGCGCGCCGGGAGAGCCAGGGGACTGCCAATCCGCGTTTGCGCCCCGAGCTCAGAGATGGGCGCGACAAGGCGGACAACGAGCGCAGGCCGGCGCCGGAGGCGGCGCCGTCGGAGAGCGAGGAGAAGGCCGGTGAGGAGGCTCCCGCGCCGACTCAGGCGAAGCGTGGAGCTGCACTCGAGCTCAAGGTGACGCCTGCCCATGCCTCGGTGTACCTCGATGGCGAGTTCCTGGGCACCGGTGCGGAGCTCGGGCGGCTCGAGCGGGGGGCCGCGGTCTCCGCCGGCCGTCACCGGTTGGCCGTGCTCGCCCCTGGCCACATCGCGCGCGAGCTCGAAATCGAGCTCGCCGCCGGCGCGCGCCTGCAGGTCGTGGTCGAGCTCGAGGCCGGGACTGGACAAACGAAGTGAGCGGACTTAGAATAATTCCAGCAGTAAGACGGAGGGAGGCGGCGGTCAAGTAACCACTCTTGAAAGCCAATCAACTAAAGGCCTACCGAAAATGCCTTTCACAGTCTAACCCGCCTGAAAAGGCCTATCACAGACGACTTGAGCGACCGACCTCCCGCTTCAAGAAAGACCGCCGGCTCCGGCCGGCGGTTCTCTTTTGCCTAGCCTGCATTTCTCACCGCAGACCGACGAGAGGTGGTCGCGAGAGCTGGTCGCGGAGGGTGTTGAGGCTCTTCTTGTTGGCGTCGCTGCAATCCGTTTCGAGCCGCAAGCGACCCCGCCGGCCTCACCGCCGGGCCGGGAGCAGGCCCGCAAGGGCAGCGATCGCGGCACCCTCGAGGTCGGTGTGGAGAGCGGCACTCCGCCGCTCAGCGGTGAGCAGGGCGGCGGCACCCTCGATCGCCGCCTCGGCGCCCTCGGCCGGCGCAGTGGCGGCGAGGCGCAACAGGGCGCCGACGGCCAGAGGCAGGGCCTCGGGTTGCTTGCGGAGCAGCGCTGCCGCTCGCAGCAGGGCGAGAACATCCCCTTCGCTGGCGGCCTTGAGCAGGGCGTCTACCTGTCCGGGAAGGTCGGCGAGGCGTTCATCTTTGATCTCGAGCGCCGTCACGATGTCGCCATCCGCCCGGGCGAGGAGCGCTTCCGCCTTGGCCGGGGGGATGGAGCCAAGCTCGGTCAGAAGGTGGAGGGCCTCGGTGGGGGTGGGCAGAGGAACCCGCAGCTCGACGGCGCGCGAGAGGATGGTCTGGAGGACATGCCCCGGGTTGCTGGCGAGGAGAACCACGGTGAGATGCGCCGGGG
>JAZDGE010000062.1:0-4230 GCA_043807175.1 Acidobacteriota bacterium | reverse complement strand
GCATGGCTGGCGCGAAAGGCAAGGCGCAAGCATGGCTTGCGCACTCTACACCCCACCCCCCCGTGCGCCTTGGAGTGCGGCAGCCGTGCTGCCGCCTTGCCTCTGGCGCGAGCCATGCTCGCGCGTTGAGCTTGCTCATTGCCATCACTGCCTCATCGGCGACGGTTGCCGCGAAAATTCGAAGTTTCTCAAGGGTAAGTGGCTAAGGCGGCGGAGCCGCAACCAAATGGTTCCGGCTCCGCCGCCAGCAGTTAGCAGTTAGCTGTTAGCTCGACGGCAGTCTCCCAATGCGTGCTAAGCGCGAAATCTCGGGTCGTAGTTCTGGCGCAAAACACGATTCCCGTCAGTTGCTTTGCAGCATTGCGTCGGTGCTTTGCCTCGAATTTTCGAAGTTGCCGAACGGTAAGTGGCTAAAGGCTGAGAGCTGAAAGCTGAGAGCTGAAACCTGAAGGCTCCGACCGCGAGGGCAGATCCAAAACGGCGGGGCCAAGACGACGGCGGGGCGCGCTTGTTGGGGGGTGCGCCTATCATGGTTTCCATGGCAGGAGCGCGGAGGCGGTCGTCGGGGTCAGGACGGGTGCACGGGGAGGTGCAAGGGAAAGGCACGTCTGCATTCGCGGCGGTGTACGAGCTGGTCCGCGCGATCCCGCCGGGGCGGGTGATGACCTACGGGCAGATCTCGTCCCTGCTCGGGAGCCGGCTCTCGCCGGTGGCGGTGGGCTGGGCGTTGCACGGCTGCCCGGAAGACGTGCCCTGGCATCGCGTGGTCAACGCCTCCGGCGGCTTTTCCACCGACCGCATGCCGGAACTCCCGGTGGGGTTACAGAAGGCGCTCCTGGCGGCGGAGGGGGTCACGTTCTCGGCGGACGGGACGGTCGATCTCAACCGCTGCCGCTGGCTGCTCCCCAGCGCTCACCCGCCGCCTCAAGCGACCGACTGACCCGCCCGGCACGCCGCCGCGGTTGGCGATCCGCTGCAGATGAAGACCGCGCTTCGCTAAACGCTGGCATCGGGGTGGGTAGGCGGACGAGCCCCGAGGTCCGAGCCCCGAACCCCTGTCTTCTAGGCCTTGATCGCCGCGATCTGCTCGAGCTGCGCGAGGTGATTGAGGTCGTGCGCCGCGAGCAGCTTCGACATCGTCTCGAGGGTCTCCTCGCCGCGCTCAGGGTGGACAGCGAGGTGGGACCACTGCTCGGGCGTGAGCGAGCGGAACAGCTCGAGGTTCCACAGGCGCAGGGCGCGGAAGAGCTCGAGCACGAGCGAGACGTCGACGGTCCGGTAGAGGGCCAGCCAGGAATCCTGGTCGAAGGTCTGCACCCGGTGGCCGGCCTCGGTGAGCACCTGGCGAACGCGAAAGGCGTAGCCGATCTCGGCATCCGTCAAATGGGCGAAGATCTGACTCGCGGTCCACTTGCCTTCCCCCAGGCTGCGGCCAAGACCCTTCTCCTTGAGCTCCCAGAAAAGATCCTCGAGGCGAGACGGGGTGGCTGCGAGCACCTCAAGCGGCTTATGGTCACCCAGGAGAGCCAGCACGCGCTGGGCATAGTCGTTCATGGAGGCGTCCTTTCCTCCCGCCGCGCTTCTTCGCGGGGGCATTGGCGCCGCGCGCCACCAGCGCGCTCGCCAACTGGGCTCACGCTAGCACTCCACGTGCGATGCAGGCAAGGGAAATGCCCTGGCGCGCGCGAGGCGGACACAGGCGGCCCCCTCCGGGGCGGATCCACTTGCCAGGCCGAAAGGCGCCTGTCTAGGCCTTCGCGGCAGTCAACTCCTCGAGGAGCTTGATCAGCCCCGCCGGATCGACCGGCTTGTCGAGGAAGGCATCCGGGCGGTAGTGCTTGAAGCGGTCAATGTAGGCGTGGTAGTCGGCGGTGAGCTTCTCCTGGATCCCGCTCACGATGACCACCGGAACACCCTGGAGCCTGGGGTCCTTGCGGATGGCTACGAGCGCGTTGAGGCCGCCACGTTCCGGCATCATCAGGTCGAGCAGAACGGCGTTGGGGGTTTCGGCCGCGAGCAGGGCGAGGCCCTCGTCGACGCTGTTGGCGGTGCGCGCCTGCCAGCCATGATCCTGAAGCACCGTCGCGAGATAGGTTGTGATGTCAGGTTCGTCATCGATGATGACCGCGCTCTTCGCTGTCATGCGCCCTCCACAGAGTGCCGGCGGTTGCTACGGTGGGCAGCCCGGACCCACTCGTGACATTCGAGAATACGCTCGGGCCACCAGAGAATCAAGAAATGGTGAGCTGTGCACCAACGCCATGCCCCCCGGAGGACGTAGAATCCATGGCCATGTCGCTCGTGCTCGCCCTCGTCGTGCTCGCGGCACAGGTGGACCCCGGGACGCCGATCGTCGCGGTTTGTATCGAGCGTCACGACGTCTTCGACGTTGAGGACCCGGCCACCTCCGCCTGGCCCTACCGCACCGCGAACGCCCTCCACATGCTTTCCCGCGAGGCATTCATCCGCTCGCTGCTGCTCTTTAGAGAAGGTGACACCCTCGATCCGGCGCGGCTGGCGGAAAGCGAGCGGCTGCTGCGCGCCACCGGCTTCTTGAGCCCGGTCAACATCACCGCTCGGCCGGTCGAGGGCGGCGCCGAGGTGGTCGTAGAGACTCGCGACCAGTGGACGACCGAGCTCTCGCTCAACTATGGCCAGTTGGGCGCCCGCCAGAAGACCGGGCTGTCGCTCAGCGAGCAAGACTTTCTCGGCTGGGGCAAGAAGGTCGATCTGGTCTGGCGCTCCGATGAGGAGCGGAACTCGGTGTCGGTCGCCTACTTCGATCCCCTCCTTCTGGGCAGCCGGTGGCGGTTGACCGCGATGTATCGCGACACCTCAGACGGCGCGGCCGAGGAGTTCAGGGTGGTCTATCCCTTCTTCGCTCTCGATACTGCCTTCGCGGGCGGCATCGAGTGGCAGCGCGAGCGGCTCAAGGACTACCTGTGGTCAGGGGGCGAGAAGATCATCCACGGTGACAGCGACCGCCTTACTTTTCGGCTTTGGGGAGGCATGCGCCTGCCGGGCGGCCGCGCTCACACGGACCGTATCACCGCCGGCGTCTTCGCCGAGCACGCCCGCTTCTCGCACTGGTACTGGCAGAACGGCGACCCCTACCTTCCTCCGAATGACCGGGAGCTTGTCGGGTTGGAGATCGGCTGGGAGCGCGAGCAGGATCGCTGGGTGGTGCTCGGGGGTTTCCGCGGCTGGCAGCGCCAGGAGGATCTTCCTCTCGGCCCCAACTGGAAGGCGCGCGTGGGCCTGGCGGTTCCCGGCCTGGGCGCCGACCGGCGCGCCGCCTTGTTCAACGCCGAGCTGACCGCCGGAGCGCTCCGCGGCCGCCAGTACACTTGGCTCCTGGCTGGCGTTTCCGGCCGCGCGGAGCATCGTGAGGTGGCCAACCTGGTGGCCCACATCGAGACGGGTACGGCGCGCACCGGCGCTTCCGGCTGGCGGGCTCGCTTCGCGGTCGACCTCGGGGGCCACCTGGATCGCGATCGCCAGCTCACCCTCGGCGCCGACACCGGTCTGCGCGGCTGGCAGCCCGATACCTTCGATGGCTCCTCGCGCGCGGTCGCCAACCTCGAGTGGCGCCGCCGCCTCACCGGCGAGGTGCTCCACCTCGGCATCATCGGCATGACGCTTTTTGCCGACGGGGGCCGCACCTGGAGGGCGCGAGTCGGCCAGGGCACGAGGCGAGTGCACGGCGACATTGGCGCCGGCCTCGCGATCGAGATCACCCGCGCGGCCATCCTGCGCATCGTCCGCGTCGAGGTCGCCCTTCCCGACGACGGCGGCGGCCCGCTCGTCCTGCTCACCGGGGCGTCGTTGTTTTAGCGGCGGCCTTCCCCCACCCAACCACCCAGCCATCGATTCTTTTCCCACAGCACCAGAACAAGGGAAAGGTCTGAAGTAAATCTGCCAGCTTCGCGTTTTTTGTGAAGATCTGCTCAAGCTCTTGACGCGACCCGTACAATTGCTAAGTGACAATGGAAACTCGGCGCCCGGAGGACTTCGCGAAACCAGGCTGGGGGCGTGGGCGGGCGTTGAATGGGGCAAGCGCACATGCGCTCCCTGCCGCAAGGCGGCGAGCTCGTGTTGAGGGAGAAAAGGAGGAGGCGATGCGAAGAGTGACGGTGGTTCTCGCGGTGCTGATGGTGGTGGTGCCTAGACTTGGGTTGGCGGCGCACGACTGGGGGACGCTCGGCGTCCACGACACCGGGTTAGTGAACA
>JAZDGE010000061.1:0-4313 GCA_043807175.1 Acidobacteriota bacterium | reverse complement strand
CAGGAGCGCCATAGCCTCGGGGGTGATCCCCCGCACCGGCCGTCCGGTCTCCGCGGTGAACTTCTGCAAGAAGTGTTCGGCCAGGAGGGGGATGTCCTCCTCGCGCTCGCGCAGGGGGGGGACGCGCAGGGGGATCACGTTGAGCCGGTAGAAGAGGTCCTGGCGGAAGCGGCCGCTGGCGACATCGGCGCGCAGGTCACGGTGGGTCGCGACGATGATCCGCACGTCCACGGTGATGTCGCGCACGCCGCCAAGGCGGCGAAAGCGACGGTCTTCCAGCGCCTTCAGGAGCTTGCTCTGGACAGCGGGATCGAGGTCGGCGACCTCGTCGAGAAAAAGGGTGCCGCCGTGGGCCGCCTCGAAGAGGCCGAGCTTGCGGTCGCGGGCGTCGGTGAAGGCGCCGCGCTCATGGCCGAAGAGCTCGGACTCGAGTAGTTGGGCCGGCAGGGCGGCGCAGTTGATGTCCATCACCGGTCCCGCAGCGCGGCGCGAGAGGTGATGAATGAGCTGCGCAATCAGTCCCTTCCCCGTCCCCGACTCGCCCAGCAGGACCACCGAGGAGTCGGTGGCGGCCACGCGATTGGCCATGTCGCGAACCCGGCGCATGATCTTGCTCGACCCCACGGGCTCGGGGACACCGCGGCGCTGGCGCTCGGCGATGGTGGTCAACTGGTGGCGGCGCAGCCGGTACTGTCCGATCGCGCGGTTCACGGCAGCGAGCAGGGGCTCTACCTGCACCGGCTTGACGAGGAAGTTCTCCGCGCCCCGCTTCATCGCCTCGACCACGGTCTCGATGTCGCCGCGGCCGGTGAGTACCACCACCACCTGGTTTTCGTCGTGGATTCGCACGCGCGAGAGGAGCTCGAGCCCGTCCATGTCCGGGAGCCCGAGATCGAGCAGGACAAGCTCCATGTCGCTCCGGCGCAACAGCTCCAGGGCCTCGCCCGCGGTGGCCGCCTCGGTGACCGAGTGCCTCTCGAGGGTGAGAAGCTCGCGCACAGCGCCGCGCACCTCGGCATCGTCCTCGACGAGCAAGATCGTCCCCGGTCGTTCGGTCGGGCCAGCCATCCTGACCGCTATGCTAGCGCAGACGTCTCGGCGCGGGAAACCCCGCGCAGACCCTCGGCCACCAGGGCGGCGCCGATTACCGTCGCCGCCACCGCAAACCCGGGAATGAGGGTGAGCCACCATGCGGGCATCAGCAGACTCTCTCCCTCCGCGACCATGTTGCCCCACGACGGCGTGGGCGGTTGGACGCCAAGGCCAAGGAAGGAGAGCGCGGCCTCGGCGAGGATCAGGTCCCCGAGGCGCAAGACGGCGTCCTGGGCAAGCGGCGTCAGGGTGTTTGGCAGCAGGTGAACGATCGCAATCCGCCAGGGCGGCGCGCCGATCGCGCGGGCCGCGAGAGAAAACTCGCGTTCTTTCAGCGAGAGGACCTGAGCCCGCACGAGCCGGGCCACCCCCATCCATGAGGAGAGCCCGAGGGCCACCACCAGCGCGGTTGCCGAGGGGCGGAAGACCGCCGCCAGAAGGAGCAGGAGGAAAAGCGTTGGAATCGCCAGCATGGCGTCCACCAAGCGCATCAGCATGGCATCAAGGAGGCCGCCGTACCAGCCCGAGGCAAGGCCGGTTGTGATTCCGACAAAAAGCGCGACCAGCAGCGCCAGGCTGCCGAGGGAAAGCGACACCCGGCCACCGGTCAGCAGACGGGCGAGAACGTCGCGGCCGACAGTATCCGTACCGAGCCAGAAACGGCGCGGCGCGACCGATGTAACCTCGGCGACCGCGAGCGTCTCCTCGGCGCCCCGTCGCAGGATCACCCACCGGCTCTCCTCGCGCCGCGCCGCCTCGGCGGCGACGGTGGCGCCGCTGGTGAGTGTGAAGACCAATACGCTGGCGCCAGGGGGTAACAACGCCGCGCCCCGGGGGTCGGTGATGCGCGTCGGGTCGGCGGTGAGCCACGGGCCGCAGGCGCTGGCAAGCGCAAGCGCTGACAGGAGAAGCGCACCGGCACGCAGGTGGGGCGGCCATCTGGCGGGATGGTGCCGGAGGCTCACAGCCGCACCCGGGGATCCACGGCGGCATAGGCGAGGTCCGCGGCGAGGTTGCCCGCCATCACCGCCAGCGCAGCCAGAAGAGTGCCTCCCAGCAGCAGCGGCACGTCACGGGCGAGGGCCGCGCTGTACATCACCTGCCCCATCCCCGGCCAGGAAAAAACGACCTCGACCACCAGCGATCCGGAAACCAGGAACGGCAACGACATCCCGACCATCGTAATCAGCGGGAGCATCGCGTTTGGCAGTGCATGCACGAGCACGGCGCGACGCTCGCTGCAGCCCCGGGCGCGGGCGGCCAGGACATAGCTCTCGGTTCGCTCGTCGAGCAGGGAGCCGCGGAGGTAGCGAGCGACAGCGCCCACCCCGGTGATGCCGATCGCGGCGACGGGGAGCACGAGGTGATGCGCGAGATCGAGCAGGCGTGGCCAACCGCGCTGCAGCTCCCCAGCGGGCGAGAGCATGTGGGACGGCGGGAAGATCGGGAAGCGATAGGCGAACAGATAAAGGAGCGCCAGGCCGACCCAGAAGGTGGGGAGAGCATAGGCAGTGAGGCTGGCCAGGGTGATCGTGCGATCCCCGCGGCCATGCGGGCGGCGCAACTGGACGAGCGCGAGTGCGACGCCGCCGCCGAGCTCGAGCGCGAGCCCGAGGGTGGTGAGTAGCAGCGTCTTGGGAATCGCTTCCGCGAGCACCGCCGCCACCTTGCGGTGGTAAAGCCAGGAGCTGCCGAGGTCGCCTCGCACCGCCGAGCCGAGCCACTGGAGATAGCGCTTGGGCCAGGGTCGATCGAGGCCGAAGTCGCGGCGCCACCGTTCGCGGACCGCCGGCGCGATACGGGTCTCGCCGAGCCGCTGGGTCACGTCGCCAGGCGCGAGCGACACCAGCGCAAAGCTGGCGGTCGCCACCAGCCACAGTAGGAGCAAGGCGGCGCCCAGCCGCCGCAGCGCCCACCCGGCCATCACGGGCTCCGGTACCACTCCTCGATGTTGAAGAACATGCTCAAGGCGTTGATGTCGGCGCCGCGAATGTGCCGGTTGATGCCGACCAGGCTGCTGGCTTCATAGAGAAAGGTGACCGGCTGGTCCTCGACGATGAGTTCCTGAAGGCGGTCGAAGATGATCTTGGCGCGCGTGTAGTCGGGCTCGGCCCGGGCAGCGGCGATCAGACGGTCGACCTCGGGGTTGGAGTAGCCGACGAAGTTGTTGGTCCCCTGGCTCGGCGAGGGCGTGCTCCAGACGCTGGTCAGCTCCACCTTTGTGGCTTCCTCCCAGGCGGCGAGGAGAGCGTCGAAGCTGCCGGTCTCCTGTTTGGCCATGAGGGTGGTGAACTCGACCTGCCGGGGCGTGACGCGGATGCCCAGACGCGCGAGGTCGGCCTGGATCAACACCGCTAGCTCGGCCCGCAGTGTGTTGGTTGCCGGGTACTCGAGATCGAACGCGAAAGGCCGCCCATCCCGCTCGCGAATGCCCTCGCGGTTGAGCTTGCCCCAGCCGGCCTCGGCCAGCAGCCGGGCAGCTTCGGCCGGATCGTAGGCCGGGTTGGGCAGATTGCGGTTGAACGCCCACATGCAGGAGAGGATCGGCCCCTGGGCGAGGCGGGCGAAGCCGTGGTAGACGGTGTCGACGGCGGCCTTGCGGTTGATCCCATGGGTGAGGGCGCGCCTGACTCTGCGGTCGGCAAACAGGGGATTGCGGTTGTTCCAGGCCAAAAACCCCCAAACTCGCGAGGGATATTCGACGATCTCGAGGTCGGGATCGCCTCGGAGGCGCGCGGCCTCGCGTGGCGGCACCGCCTCGACCAGATCCACCTCGCCGGCAAGAAGCTGGGTGAGCTGGCTGGATACCTCCGGAATGACACGGAAGATGAGCCGGTCGAGGTAGGGTCTGGGCTTGCCCCAGTACCGTGGGTCGCGCTCGAGGACGAGGGTCTGCTGGCGACTGTGCGAGGCCAGGCGGAACAGCCCGCCGGTCACCATCAGCGGCTCGAAGTCGGTGGTCTTCCACTGCTCCAGCGGGATCTTCCCCCAGGCGTGGGCGGGAATGATGTGCCCGTCATTGGCGTCCATGAGCTGATAGGGGTAGACCTGGCTGAAGTGGAAGCGGACGGTGTTGGGGCCGACCACCTCGACGTCTTCGATGAAGTCCTTGATCTCGAGACCGGGCGAGCCAAGCCGCCGGTCCTTCTGGACGTGAAACGTGAAACGCACGTCGTCGGGCGTGATCGGCACGCCGTCCGACCACCTGGCGTCGGAACGCA
>JAZDGE010000060.1:0-12472 GCA_043807175.1 Acidobacteriota bacterium | reverse complement strand
GATGCGGAGAATCGGCTCATCCTCGACGATCAACATACGGCGGCCACATATGGTCATGAGACTGCTCCCTCGTGCGATGCCTCGCGTCCGGCGGGCAGGACGACGCGGAAGGTCGACCCTTTCCCGACTGTGCTTTTCACTTCGATGCTGCCACCGTGAGCGGCGACGATTCCGTACGAGACGGCAAGCCCTAGACCGGTTCCCTCACCCACGCCCCGGGTGGAAAAGAACGGATCGAAGATCCGGTCGCGAATGTCGTCCGGAATGCCCTGGCCGCTGTCGACAACCTCGGCGATGATGCGACCCGTCAGTGAGCGCGTCCGCAGGGTCAGCGTCCCGCCCTCGGGCATCGCCTGAATGGCGTTGAGCACCAGGTTCAAAAAGAGCTGCTCCATCTGGAAGTGGTCCGCGCGAACGATCGGCTCCATGGGGTCGAGCTCGAAATGGACCTCGACCCGGTTCTTCTTCAACTGGTACTCGACGAGCTCCGCGACATGGTGGAGGTTGTGATTGATCGACGTGGGCTCGGGCCGGATCTCCCGCGGCCGGGAAAAGTCGAGAAGATTCAAGACGATGTGCTCGATTCGCTTGATTCCGTCGTGGATCAGCGCGAGATACCTGGTGAGGAGCTCACGGTCGTCCGGGTTTGCACGCAGCGTTTCCAGGCAGGTGAGAATACCGGCAAGCGGGTTGTTGACCTCGTGCGCCACTCCGGCGGCGAGGGTGCCGATCGCGGCCATCTTCTCGGTCTGCGCCAACTGGGCCTGTCTGACCTTCTCGAACTCGCGCGCCTCCTCAAGCTCGTCCATCATGCGGTCGAAGGCGTTGGCGAGGCCGCCGACCTCGTCACCGCGGCGCATGTGCACACGCACCGACAGGTCGCCGCGCCCGGCGCGCTTCATTGTCTGGTAGAGGCCGAGAATTGGCCGAATCAGGGTCTCGACGTAGATCGCGGTCATGATCGAGTTGCCGAGCATCAGCACGAATGCGATCAGCGCGGCGCGTTTGCCGATCGCCTGCACCTCCTGCTCGATCGGCGCGAGCGAGAATCCGACCGCCAGCGATCCCCAGAACCGAGTCGAGATATTGAGCGTCGTGCGAACCTCGAGGACCCGCTCGCCCCAGGCCGTCCGCAGCCTGACATCGGGCGGCTGGCCTACCGCCTCGCGTCCCAGAGCGCGATCGAAGGGCCTGCCGAGAACCTCCCAGCGACTGGAGTGGGTGACCTTGCCCGCGATGTCGGTGACGACCACGTAGCGCAACAGGTCGCGGTTTCTCTCGAGTATCTCGGAGATGTAGTTTTCGATCAGGCCGGTCTCCAGGACGAGGCCAAGCTCCTCGTACATCAAGGCGTCGGTTATCGGGATCGAGAGGGCCTCGGTGACGCTGCGGCCGCGGCTGACGATCGCCTCGTAGCGCGAGCGCCGCTCGTGGACCAGGGCAAGCACGCTGACGAGTCCCATGGTCACCACGATCAGCGTGTTGGAGTAGAGAAAGAACTTGGTCCGCAGACCGAGGCGCAGCACTCTAGGACTCCGGAGCACGGCAGGTCAGGGCCGCCTCGGGCAGGCTCAGCACCAGCGGTCCGAAGACCTTGATCGCGAGCGCCTTGACCGGCTCGTACTCGGCGGCCGAGGCGAGCGCAAAGCCCCCCGCCAGCTCCTCGTCCCAGCTCGCCATCGCCGCCGCCACCCGCGTCTCCGTTCGCGGCAGGATGACCAGCGCGCGGATCAGCGCCTCCCGGACCTCGGGCGGGCTTACCGGCGAGACCACGAACGGGAAATTCGGTATCGGCTCGGAGCGGGCGAGAATGCGAAGCCCTTTTTGAGTGAACTTCTCGCCGACTATGTCACGCACACCACAGGCGTCCACCTCGCCGAGCAGTACTGCGCGGGCCGCCTTCTCGTGATGCCAGAGATAGCGGCATCGAAGGTCCCGGTCAAGCGCGAGCCCGGCGGCCGCGAGCATCGCCCGGGGGACGAGGTGAGACGCGGTCGACAGCGGTGCACCGAAGCCGAAGGTCGTGCCCGTGAGGTCGGCGAGCTTCTGAAACCCGCTCTCGCTCCTGACCATGATCAGGCTCTGGTAGGACGCCTTGCCATGCGTCTGGAGCCGCACCACCGGCAACGCCCCGCAACGCTCGTGGGCGCGCACGTAGGTAAACGGCCCGAGATAAGCGGCCGCGAGCTCGCCGCCACAGAGCTTCTCGACGGTCGGCTCATAGGAGGCGCTCACCTCCAGCTCCCAGGGTCGGCCGGTTTGCTCAGTCAAGAAGTCGACGAGCGGCTGGTACTTCAAGTACATGAGTCGCGGGTTGTAGAAGCTCACCACGCCGAAGTGCAACGGTGGCGGCTTCTCGGCCGCCTGAGCCACCCCCACGAGCTGGACCGCACCGAGAAGGAGCAGGCGGAGGAGGCTGCGCCTTAGTACTCCCGGCCGGAAATACGATGGCATTCGAACGCCGCTGCATCCGCGCCCGCGGCGTTGCGCTCCCTGCGGCGTATCACCTACCGATACGCCTCGGTCGCGCGCCTTGCGGGCGCGGCGCATCGGCGTTCTCGGTGCGTCACCGTATTTCCGGTCGGGAGTACTTAGTGTCACACCCCTGCCTCGTGCCCTTTTCGACACTACCTGGCCCGGCAGGAACTCCCGCGCCATCATCCCCCTCCTCGAACCGGCCCCCGCCGGCGTGCGACCAAGGCGGCAACGAGCTCCTCGCCGCCCAGCTCGGCCGGCAGCTCCTCCACCCCTCGCCACCCCCGCGCCCGCGCCCGCTCCGCCACTGCCGGTCCCAGACACCACGCTATCACTTCTCCCTCCCAGCCGGGCAGGCCCCGCTCCTCGTCGAGGGCGTCGACCTCGGCCTCGTGACGCACCAGGCAGCCGGTGAGTGGCGCGGCGGCAATCGCCACGCGAGCGGCGGGAGTTAGCGGGAGCGGTGCGGCGATCACCTCGACCCCGGCGAGATCGAGCGTCTCACCGGCGCCGCCAGCCGGCATCGGGATCAGGAACCGTTCTCCAGCGAGCGGCCGCTCGCTCCACCAGTCGAGCCTCTCGGCGTGCCGCACTGTCGGCGAGATCACAAACAGGGCGGGCGGCTGGATGGCGGCGCGGACGGCCTCCTGCGGCAACTGGGCGAGGGTGGCGCGAACCACTCGCTGGCCGGCGGTGGCGCCGCGCTCGATCAGCGCCGCCGGCGTCTGCGGGTCCATCCCCGCCGTGATGAGCCGGTCCACGACATGAGGCAGGCTGCTCACGCCCATGTACCCGACCAGGGTGGCGTTCGGGTCGCGGGCAAGCAGGTCCCAGCGCACCTGGGCCCCATCCGCCTTGGCCGATTCGTGTGCGGTCAACAGGGTGAGCCGGACCGCCTCGCGCCGGTGGGTGACCGGGATGCCGGCGCAGGCCGGCGCGGCCACGCCAGCGGTCACGCCCGGAACGACCTCGAACGGAATGCCGGCCGCACGCAGCGCCTCCGCCTCCTCCCCGCCGCGGCCAAAGACAAAGGGGTCGCCCCCCTTGAGGCGCGCGACTCGCTTGCCCTCGCGGGCGAGGGCCAGCAGCAAGGCATTGATCTCCTCCTGGGGAACCGGGTGGTTGCCGGCCTCCTTGCCGACGCAATGAAGCTCCACCCGCGCCTCCAGCTCCGGCGGGAGGCAACCGGCCGCCAACCGGTCATAGACCACAGCGTCGGCCGCCAGCAACCGGCTGTGCGCGCGCAGCGTCACGAGTCCCGGGTCGCCGGGTCCGGCGCCGATCAACGACACGAAGCCGGTCGCCGGCCGGCCCTCCCTTTGCTGGACCGAGGCGGGCGCCGCCTGCGCCGCCACTGTGGCCGCCACCGGTGGCGCTCCAAGCATGAGCTCGACCTCGACCGCGCTCGGGACGCGAGCGCGCAGCGTTTCACCCGCGACGGTGGCGGCGAAGAAACGATCGAAGCGGGCTTCCTGCTCGACCGCGCTCAGCGCTCGTTCGCGCACCGCGCGGCGGAAACGGGCGGCGGCGGCGAGCCAGGGTCCCCCCTCCTGGCCAAAGGGGCGCTCCCGGAGCTGGCGCAGCCGCCGCACGACGAAGGGCGCCTCGCCGGCCGAGGCAACGGCGATTTGCAGCGCGCCCCGCCGCACCCGGGCCGGCAACTGGAAGGTACAAAGCTCCGGGTCATCCGCGACATTGACCCAGACCCGGCCCGCCGTCGCATCCGCGGCGACCTGCTGGTTGACGGCGCGCGAGTCGGTGGCCGCGAACACCAGGCTGTAGTCCGCGGCCTCGGCCGGCTGGTAGCTCCGGCGCGCCAGCTCAAGCTGCCCGTGCGCGGCCCGTTCAATGATCCGCGGCGCCGGCTCGGGCGCCACCACGGTGACTATTGCGCCCTCGGCAAGCAGGCTCTCGACCTTGCGAAGCGCGACGCCGCCGCCGCCGACTACCAGACAGCGCGCCCCGCGCAGGCACAGCGTGACCGGAAACATCGCGACCCCCCTGTAGGTCCAAGATCTACTCGGACCCTCACCCAGCGAACATGCCCCCGCGCGCAGGACTACTCCGCACCGCACCCCTCACCCTCGCCTGCGCCCAGGTCAGCCACTCGGACAGCTCCTCGCCAACGATCCGCTCGGCCGCGCCGATCGCGCCGGCACGCCGGACGGCATCTTGTGACAGTTGGCGCGACAGTTCTTCCACGTCCGCCAGCGCCAACCCTGGCGGGGCCACCGCCGGCGCCTCGATATTGCGCGGCACGGCGAGATCCACCACCGCCAGGCGCCGGCCCGGCGCGGCCACCGCTGCAGAGAGCCAGGCGGCCGGGATTACCGGCTCGCTGGCGCCGCTGGCGCACACGATGCCGTCCACCTCGGACAGGGCCCGCCCCCGCCAGGCCCAGGGCAGTGTCTCGCCGCCGACCTCGCGGGCGAGCTCGTCGCCCCGGGACCAGGTGCGGTTGGTAATGAGCAGCCTCCGCACGCCCCGCGCGCGCAACCGCGCCGCCGCGATCCGCGCCATCTCCCCCGCCCCAATCACCAGCACCGTGGCGCCGGCGAACTCTCCGAGCTGACGGCCAAGCCAGCTCACGCCGTTGCCGGCAAGCGAGCGTCCACCCTGCTTCAACGGCGTCTCGGCCCGGACTCTCTTTCCTGCCCTGAAGGCGGCGTGGAACAGGCGGTGCAGCAGGGGGCCGGCTTCGCGCGCGGCGCAGGCCTGGCGATAGGCCTCGCGCACCTGGCCCTGAATCTGGTCCTCGCCCAGCACTGCCGACTCCAGCCCGGTCGCGACCCGCAGCAGGTGCTCTCCGGCCGCCGCCCCTGTCCGAACCACAAGGTGAGGCGCAAGCTCTCCCTCGCCCTCGCACGCCCGCCCCAACCACTGCGCAAACAGCCGGACGGCAAGCTCGTCGCTGGCGCCCTCGAGATAGAGCTCGAGCCGGTGGCAGGTGGCGAGACGGACGACGCCGGAGCACCGCGGGCGGAGCTCGACCGTACCGCACCGCTGCCGCGCAACCTGCAGCCGCTCCAGCATGCCGAGGCGCACCGTACGATGATCGATGCCGACCTGGACGACCTCGGGCGAGCTGTTCACTCACCCACCCCGGTCATGACCATGCTGCGCAGGCGCAAGCCGCCGCCGAGGTAGCGGGCGTACTTCCCGTGTCCTTGCAGCCACCGCAGCGCCTCCGCCGCCCGCGTGCCACGCTCACACACCGCCAGCCAGGGCCCGATTGCGAGGCTGGCGCCCTCCTCGCGCAAGCCCTCCAGCGGCATCGCTGTGACCGAGGCGCCCGAGCAGGGGCGCTCGGCGCTCTCCTGGGGGTGGCGCAGGTCAAGAAGATGCTCGCCCGTAAGGTCCTCGAAGGGGGGGCAGGCGACCACTCCGTCTTCCTGGTTCTGTGCGGCATAGGCCGCGACCATGAGGGGATCAAGGGCAGGCGCGTAGGGCGGTGCGTAGGCGTGCTCGAGATTCGCGAAGTCCTCGAGGGTGGCGCCGCGTAGGATGAGCTGGGCCGCTACGTCGACCCGCTTGGTCACCTCTCCCTCGCCCACCGTCTGCACACCCAGCACGCGCCGGGTCGCCTGGTCGTAGACGAGGTGAATCACGATCTCCTTGGCCTCGGGCCAGTAGTGGGCGCGGTCGTGGGCCGTCACCCAGACCGACCGCGCCGCCAGCCCGCGCGCGGCCGCCGCCGCGCGTGTACACCCGACCGCCGCCACGTTCCACTCGAACACCTTGACCGCCACCGCCCCCGCCACCGGAGGAAAGCTCTCGATCCGCCCGGCAAGGATATTGGCGAGGGTCCTCCCCTGCCGGTTGGCGAGCGAGCCAAACGGCAGGTGCGCCGGCTCGCCGGTCACGGCATGCTTCACCTCGATGCAGTCGCCCACCGCCCACAGGTGTGGAATCGTGGTCGCGAACCGCTCGTCCACGGCGATCGCACCGCTTGGCCCGAGCGCGCCGCCGGCGGCGGCGGCGAGCTCCACGGCCGGCTCAACACCCACCGCCACGACGGCCAGGTCTGCCGCGAAGACGCCGCGCCCGTCCTCGATCGTCACGCCTTCGTCGCTCGCCTTGATGGCCGTGACCTGGCGACCGCAGTGAAGCGCGATGCCGCCGCGCAGCAGCACCCGGCCGACCAGCGCGCCGAGCTCACAGTCGAGGATGCCCGGCAGTGGCGCCGGGGCCGCCTCGAAGAGCCTGACCTCGCACCCCCAGAGGGCACGGAAGGCCTCGGCGAGCTCACAGCCCACCGGCCCCCCACCCACCAGCGCCACCCGGCCGATCTCGCCGCGGGAAAGGCCGCGGGCAAGTGGAGCGAGGTCGTCGAGCGTGTGAAACGAGCGCACCCGCGGGTGATCGGGCTGCCCGGCGAGGCGGCGCGGCCGCGCGCCGGTGGCGAGCACGAGGTCGTCCCAAACCAGCTCCTCTTCCTCGCCGGAAGGCGCCACGATACTCAAGGTCTGGCTCTCGGGGTCGATCATGCCGGCTCGCCATGGCGTCCGGACCTTGACGCCCTTGACTGCCGCGAAGTAGTCCACGTCTCTCAGCGCACCGTCGCTGGTCCGGCGCAAGGCGTCCGGCCCGGCGATGTCGCCTGCGAGCACGTAGGGCAACCCGCAGGCGGCGTACGAGAACTCCTCCCTTTGCTCGACGACGGTGATTTCCCAGCCGGGCCGGAGGCGCGCCAGGCGGCAGGCGCACTTCAGCCCGGCCGCCGAGGCGCCCACGATCACCACCCGCCGCCCGGCTTCGACTGCCACTTGCGCTATCTCCCTGCCACCCAGCCCGTGGGGCAAGCCTTGAGGCTGAGAGCTGAGTGCTGAAAGCTGAAAGCTGAAAGCTGAGTGCTGAAAGCTGAAAGCTGAGCGCCGAATCGAGCGGCGCTCAGCGCCTTGCTTTTCCCGGTCCCCGGACCCCGGACCCCGGTCCCCTGCCTCATGCCACTTGCCCCCGCACCTCGAGGGCGATCTTGTAGAACACCGTGATCAGGAGTGCGCCGATGCCATAGATCGCGACCGCAATCAGAACCTCCGGGAGCGAGGGCGAGTAGCTGGTCACCGCCCCCAGCGGGGAGGGCACGAAGCCGGCGATGATGAGGCCCAGCCCCTTCTCGATCCAGAGCGCGGTGAACACCGCGATGCAGGCGGCCACCAATGTCTTCTCGTTGCCGCGCGTCTTCGGGTTGATGAGCAACACCAGGGCGATTACCGAGAGGATCGCCGAGGCCCACATCCAGGGCACCAGCGTGGTGCTGCCCTCCAGTCCCACGTAGAGGAACTTGAAGTGCTCGAGGTGCTCGGGAATGTCGCTGTAGAAGGCGGTGAAAAGCTCCATCAGCACGAAAAAGACGTTGATCGACATCGCGTAGGTGATGATCACCGCCAGCCGCTGAATCGGCTCGCGGCCGGCATCGAAGCGGGTGAGCTTGCGCAGCACCAGGCAGAAGAGAATGAGGAGCGCGGGGCCGGCCGAGAACGCCGAGGCGAGAAACCGCGGCGCCAGGATCGCGGTCATCCAGAATGGCCGCGCGGCCAGGCCGGAGTACAGGAAAGCCGTCACCGTGTGGATGCTCACCGCCCAGGGGATCGACAGGATGATGATCGGCTTGATCCAGTGCGGCGGCGCGATCCCCTTGCGCTCGGAATCGAGCGTCACGTGGGAGATCAGCGCGTTGAGTACGAGATAGCCCCCGAGCGACATCATGTCCCAGAACATCAGCGAGCTCGGAGTCGGGTAGAGCATCACGTTGAGGACCCGCGTCGGCTGCCCCATGTCGACGAAGATGAACAGCATGCACATGGTGACTGCGGCGATGGCGAGGAACTCCCCGAGAATCGTGATTTTGCCGAACTGCTTGTAGTTGTGAAGGTAGTAGGGGAGCACCACCATCACCGCCGAGGCCGCGACGCCGACCAAGAACGTGAACTGGGCGATGTACAGACCCCAGGTCACGTCGCGCGACAGCCCGGTGATGCCGAGGCCGACGCTGAACTGCCACAGGTAGCAGACGACGCCCACGCCGATGACGCCGAACAGGAAAGCGATCCAGCCCCAGTACGAGCGATTGCCGACAAGCGCTTTTTCTAGCATGGGCCCCTCACACCAGATAGTAGACAGCCGGCTGGGTTCCCAGTCCCGGCTTGCGACGAATCGCGTAGCGCGAGCGCAGCACGCTGCGCAGCTCGCCATTGGGGTCGTTGAGATCGCCGAACATGAGCGCCTTCTCCTTGCACGCCTCGACGCAGGCCGGAGGCTGGTTCTTCGCCAACCGCTCCTCGCACAACGTGCACTTCTCGACCACGCCCTTGGTCCGGGTCGGGAACTCCTGCGAGATCTCCTTGATGTGCGGCCGCGGGTCGACCCAGTTGAAGCTGCGCGATCCGTAGGGGCAGCCCGCGACGCAGTACCGGCAGCCGATGCAGCGGTGCCAGTCCATCATCACGATCCCGTCCTCCCGGCGCCAGGTCGCCTGCGTCGGGCAGACGCGGACACAGGGCGGGTTGCCGCAGTGATTGCAGAGCACGAGCACCGGCTTTTCGGTCAGCGCCTCGTCGACGTACTCGACCTCCTGGTCCGGAAAGGCCTCGGGAAACCCCTCCTTCCAGATCCACTTCACCTCGTGCCTGGGGTTCTCGAGCGCCGGCACGTTGTGGGTCGCGTGGCAGGCTGCCGTGCAGTCGCTGCAGCCTTCTTTCTTCAGGCACTTGCGCGGGTCGATCACGATCGCCCAGCGCGGGCCGGTAGCGGTCTCGTGGGCGGTTGAAGCCGCGGCGTCGCCCGCGCGCAGTCTGACCGACCCGGCTCCGGCAACGCCGGCTGCGGTCAGCCCGGCAACCTTGAGAAAACCTCTCCGATGGAGTGTCATCACGATCTCTCCTTCGGCGCGACGTGGCAGTCCCAGCAGTACGGCGCCACCGCGAGGTAGTTGTGGCACGTGTCGCAGAAGTCCTGCTTGTTCGGGTGACATGACAGGCAGGTGTTGGAGAGGCTCATCGCCACCTGCTTGCCGCCTTCGGTGACCGCCGTCCGGCGTCCCTGGCGCACCACCTGGTCCCGCCAGGTGTTCAGCAGATCCATGTGGTTGGCCCGCATGGTGTCCTTGGCAGCCACGCACTGCTTTTCCTGGGTCACGATCTTGGGTTCGATCTTAACCGCTTTTCCGGCCGCCGCGTTGTGCCAGAAGGGAAGCAGTGCCGCCGCCAGAAACAGCGCGAGGCCGGTTATGATCTTGCCCGCGTCATGCATCGCCCTGGCCCTCCATTGCTGCCAGCGGGATCCCCCGCAAGTCGGTGGCGCGCTCATTCTCGCCCGGCATGACGAGCGCGTTGCCCACCAGCTCGTGAACGCCCGAGACGCCCACCTCGGGGACCCAGTACTCCATCATCGCGGTCAGCGTCGCGCGGTCGATCGCGCAGATGCACGAAAGAAGGTTCACCCCATGCTGCTCATGGACGTACCTCACCGCGCTGGCGCGTGGCAGACCCCCGCGCATGCGCATCTCGAGGTTCTCGTCATTGCCGAGCCCAGCCCCGCCGGCACAGCAGAAGGTCTGCTCGCGAATGGTGTTCTCAGGCATCTCGAAGAAGTGCTTGCAGACGTTTCTCAGCACATAGCGCGGCTCCTCGAAGAGGCCGAGGGCGCGAGCGGGGTTGCACGAGTCGTGGAAGGTCACCCGCCGGTGGTCGTTGCGTGAGGGGTCGAGGCGGAGCTTGCCGTGCTTGATCAGGTCAGCGGTGAACTCGCAGATGTGGACGATCTTGGATGACGCGGCGTTGTCAAAGCGGGTACCCGTGAAGGGCGAGACCGGCACCTGAAGGAAGTCCGCCGGGCCGTTCATGGTGTCCATGTACTGGTGGAGCACCCGCCACATGTGGCCGCACTCGCCGCCGATCAGCCACTTCACGCCGAGCCTCCTCGCCTCGTGGTAGATCTTGTAGTTCAGCTTCTTGATCGTGTCGTGGGAGGTGAAAAGACCGAAGTTGCCGCCCTCGGAGGCGTAGGCCGAGAGGGTGTAGTCGAGGTCGAGGTACTTGAAGAGCAGCAGGTACCCCATGAAGGTGTAGATTCCAGGATCGGCGAAGTAGTCGGCGGAGGGAATGACGAACAGTACCTCGGCGCCCTTGCGGTTGATCGAGGGCTCGATCTTGATCCCGGTCACGTCCGCCAGCTCGTCCGCCAAGAAGTCAACGTTGTCCTTGAAGGTGTGGGGCTGGATGCCAAGGTGGTTGCCGGTGCGGTGGCAGTTGGCGACCGGTTCCATCACCCAGTTGATGTTGAGGCCGACCAGGTTCAAAAGCTCGCGCGCCAGCATCGTGATCTCGGCGGTGTCGATCCCGTAGGGACAGAACACCGAGCAGCGGCGGCACTCGGTACACTGGAAGAAGTAGTAGAACCACTCCTTCAGCACCTCGGCGGTGAGCTTCCGGCCACCGGCCACCCGCCCGAGGATCTTGCCCGCAGTGGTGAAATCGGCGCGGTAGAACGATCGCAGCAGCTCGGCGCGTAGCACCGGCATGTTCTTCGGATCGCCCGAGCCGATGAAGAAGTGGCACTTGTCGGCGCAGGCCCCGCAGCGCACGCAGATATCCATGAAGACGCGCAGCGACCTGTACTTGTCGAGGCGTTCCTTCAGCCCGTCGTGGATGATCTTCTCCCAGCCCTCGGGTAGTTGCCAGTCGGCATCCGTCGGTGACCAGTGGCGTGGGTTTGGGAACCCCATGTATTTGAGATTCTTTGGCGCTCCTGGATACGACCATGTGCCGCGTCTGGCCTCGAAGTCGATGCTCGGGTCCATCCACCCACGCGCCGGCGGCGTGTAGTCGATCTGCAGCAGCTCTTCCTGTTTCTTTTGCGTCATGACTCACTCCGGTCGAGGGGAATGCCCGCGGTCACCAGCTTGTCGTGGAACTCCTCCTCCCACTCGGCGTAGGTGTGGCCGACGATCGGCGGGTTCCACGGGTTGACATGCCGGACTGCCCGGTTGTTGTTCGCCAGGTTGCGGGTCGGGCTGAGGAAGACCCCCGCCATGTGCACGAGCTTGGAGAACGGGAAGTACGCGATCAGGGAGCTCACCAGGAAGAGGTGCACATAGAAGAGCGAGCCGACTCCCTGGGGCAGGGCCGGCTTGAGCGTCACCAGGCCGAGCGCCAGCTCCTTCACCGCGATGATGTCGACCTTCGCGAAGTAGCGCATCCACACGCCCGAGAGCGCAATCCCGAGCAGCAGCAGGAGCGGAAAGTAGTCCGCCGGGAGCGAGATGTAGCGCAGTCGCGCGTCCGCCAGCCGGCGCCCGAGCAGGTAGAGCAGGGCGGCCACCAGCACGATGTTGGTCAGGTAGATGACCGGCACACCGACCTGGAAGAAACCATCGAGCGCCTGAATCCAGCCCACCACGGCCGGCACCGGCTCGATGAAGTAGCGATAGTGGCGCAGGAAGATGCACAGAAACGACCAGTGAAACGCCAGCGCGACCGCCCAGAGGTACTTGTCCGTGCCGTAGACGACCTTGCCCCCTTCCTTGAGCTCGGCCTTGGTGTTCCGGAACAGCGACCGGAAGAGCAGCACCTCGAGGAGCATGCGGCCAACCACGCCGAGCCCGGAGGAGGGGTTGTCGAGGCGCGAGGCCTTGATCCACGACAGCGACCGCTGCTGGCCACAGGTGGCCGGGATGCGGAACGGCACCGGCGCGCGGCCCCAGAGCAGGACGCGGCGGATGAGGCCCGCCACGAAGACGAGAATCGCCGCGTAGGGAATGACGATGCCGAACAGGGCATGCATGCCCGCCAACCCGGCGCCGGCGAACGCCAGTATCACCAGGCCCCCGACTATCAGGAGGGAGAGAAAGATGTTCATGCTCAACAACCTCCCTTCGTTCCCGGCGCGCCCGCCACGACCGCCAGAGGGCGCTCACCCTCGGGCGGCTCATCTACCACCAGCCTCGCCTGGCGCAGCAGCGTGTAAACCCGCCCCTGCGCCTCCCGGGTGCGAATCT
>JAZDGE010000059.1:0-6621 GCA_043807175.1 Acidobacteriota bacterium | reverse complement strand
TGCGTGCTGACCCGGCGGGAGGGATGCTCGTCCTCCATCGACGCCAAGGTTTTCTCCGACCGCTCTGGTGCAGGACTTGTATCCGCTTGTCACGCAACACCATTCGCAGCGCCTTGTGGGGCACGCGCTCCGCGCGTGCTTTTCTTGAGAGGGCTGCCGGAAACGCACGCGCTCAAGCGCGTGCCCCACGGGTGCGTGCGAGGGGGACTGGCGGCCAGCGTGACGCCTTTGGGGCGCCCCCTTTCGAGCCTCGGTGAGTTTGGCCCGCAGTGCGCCGGGCCGGACAGAAAGAGGGGCGCGCCGGAGATCGGCGCGCCCCTCTTTGAAGCCGGGATGAGGGATTACGGGAAAAGCGGGAAGGACCTGGGTGCGAAGACGTCAAAGACTGGCGTCATCGAGAAGAAGTGGGCGTCGAAGACGGGTTGCCCCTGGGCGTTTATCAGGATCGTGCCCGACTCCCCGAGCGGGAACATGCTCTCGATGCGCGTCGGGCCGTTCGCGCCGTACTCGACGATGTGCGCGTAGGTGGAGCGGTTGGCGTAGGGCATGCCGTGGAGCGCGCCGAGGATCGCGTGACGGTAGGTGATGACCCCGCGGGCCACGTTCCATGGCTGCGGGCCGAGGCGGGTCAGGATATTGTCGAGCGCGAGCACGATCAGACCGTTGGCGTCGGTCGGTTTGCCGGTGCCGGCGCGGTCCTGGAACCAGTTGTACTTGTTGACGATTCCCGAGCTCTGTCCCTTGAGGGCATGGAGCAGCACGTTGAGGAGCTGGCCGCTCGGGGCGGCGCCGGCCGCGAGCTCGTCCTCGAAGGTGAGCTTGATGACCTCCTTGATCCATTCCTCGGCGAGCACCCAGGCGTCGGGCCGGAGGGTTCCGTCCACCCATGCCGACTCGCCGCCCGCCACGAAGTGGCCGTCCCAGGCGTCGAGCAGCGCCACCGCGGCATCACGCTCGGCTTTCGGGCTGGCCTGGACGGCGGCCTTGAAGTAAGACCCGACGTACTTCCAGGGCACGCCCCGGTGAAGGGCGAAGCAGTCGGTGGTCGAGTTGTTGCGGGCGAGGTCGCGCGCTTCCTCGAAGGTGATGTTGTTGTGGGTCGAGAGGTAGTCCACCACCGCGTGGGCGCCGTGGAACGGGCCGTAGGAGTAGCCGAGGTTGTTCGGCGCGTTGTCGTAGCTCGGGCTCGACTTGTTGTTCCATCCCGCGTAGAAGCCCTGCGGGGTGTTGCGATCGGTGGAGCGGGCCTTGAGCGTGACCGGCTGGGGCCACTCCTGTGTCCCGTCGCCGCGTAGCGGGAGGCGCGGGTCGGCGCCGGCCGGCCGCACCGGGTCGCGCCCCGACATCCAGTAGGCGATGTTGCCGTCCCGGTCGGCATAGAGGAAGTTCTGGGTCGCGCAGATGCCCTCCACGCCCTGGCCGAAGGCGTCCATGCTCTGGGCTCGCGCCAGCTTGAGGACGGCGGCGGAAGCGGCGAGCTCGTAGCCCCAGTGAGCGTACTTCCAGGCCACGACGGGACCGGTGACGTTGGCCGGGTTGTAGGGCATCGGGTTGATCACCGGGCCATGAGCGGTGCGAAAGACGGGCAGGGTGACATCGGCGGCGCCCGCGACCTTGATCGTCTCCATGTGGTGGAGTGCGACCGCGGCCGGGCTTTCGAAATAGTAGTCGGTGCTGTGAGCGTGGCCCACCTGCATCGCCCAGGCATGGTGGGGCGTGCGCCCGATGATGATGCCGGGAATGCCGGGCACGGTCATGCCCGAGATCGTGAGGCCGCCGCCGATGATCGAGCCTTCGGCCACGATCGAGGGCACCGGGAACCCCATTTGCGGCGCGGAGTGGAGGATTGGCTTCCCGGAGGCGGTTTTGCTCCCGGCCAGGGTCCAGCCGTACGAGCCCATCTTCACGTGGGCGCCGATTCGTTCGAGGTCCTCGACGAGCCCCTGGCGCCGGGCCGCGATCTCGGGGGCGGCAGCCCGCAGATCGGGGAGCGACTCGACGTCACTCCAGGGGAGCGGCGGCCGCACCGCGGTCGCTTTCGCGGGGCTCTGAGACGCCGGCACGTAGGTCAGCGCCTCGGGGTCGTTGAGCCAGCGCAGGTCATCGAACAACGCCAGCGCGTCGGCGGGGAACTTCGCCGCCAGCTCCTGCAACAGGGCGGCATTGTCGAGCTGGCCGGTGGCGAAGGCCTCGGCGTCGAAGTTGCGCTGGAGCAGCGCGAACCACGCGAGGAGATCGGTGACCTTCCATTCCTCGGGGACGAAGGTCGCATGAAGTTGGGAGCCGATCGCCCAGTACTCGAAGGGCAGGATCGCGGGGTTGGCGACGACCTCGCGAATCCTCCGGTTAAGCCCGTCCACATAGCCCCTAACGACAGTGCGCGAGTCAAGGTCGAGCGCGTCGAAGCCGGCCTGAAGCTCGGCCTCGGTGTAACCCACGGTGCGCATGTACACGTCGCTGCCGAGCTGGCTCGCGCCGAGCACCTCGGCCAGGCGCCCGCGCGCCGAGCGGCGGTACGTCTCGAGCTGCCAGAGGCGGTCGGAGCCGACCGCGTAGCCCATCGCCTCGAAGACGTCATAGAGCGTGCCGCCAGTGATGAACCAGACGCCGCGGGCGTCGCGCAGGGTCTGCACCGGCATCACCTGGGTGGTGTCGGCCTGCGCCGCGGCGTAGGAGAAGAAGGCATCGTTGGACGAGTTGACCACCACCGACATGTAGGCGTACGCATTGCCGTCGCAGCCGGTCTCGCAGCGCACCGAGACCGAGCCAGCGCCGCTTCCCTTCGCATTCGTGCGCAGTTGGACGACGGATGACGCCGGCAGGGGCACGCTCCACGATGACAGCGTCCCGCCGACGGCATCGAGTGCGGCAACGGAGAAGCTCTGAGGGACCGTGCCGGCATTGGCGAGCCCGACATTGACCCGGTGTTCGCCGGCATCCATCGGCGCGGGCAGGATCACTCCTCCGGAGGCCTGGAAGCCGCTGCCGGGAGCGAGGGATCCGGTGCCCTGGCCGAAGCTCTTGCCATCCTCGGTGGTGAACGTTCGGGACGTCACGACGACCGGCTGCGTCGACTCCCACAACAGTACGTACTTGCCATTCGGGATGGCGGGGTTGACGAAAGGAACCACGTCAGCGGCCGCGAGCGCACCGCCCGCGGCGGGAAGGAGGACCTCCTTGGTCCAGCTTGTCCCGGCCGGGTTCTGCACCGTCAGCCGCACAGCCGCGGCCGAGGAGCCACCCGTCTGGGTGAGGTAGAGGTCGGTGGTCCAGAAGCTCGCATTGAGCCCCGGGAGGTGAGCCACCACCGGGATGACACCGCTGTTCATTGGTTGTTGGGTCTGCGCCATGACCGGACCGGCCAGCGCCAGCCCGAGCAGCACGAGCAGGGTTACGAAGGTCCACTTCCTCATTTTCGCCTCCATGGTTCGGGGTTCGCCTCAGAGCATCGGGGGTCAGCCACGGTCTTGCTGGGCTAAGCATAGCTGACAACCGGCTTCCCGCCAAGTTTCGAAAGCGGCTGCACCCGGCAAGAAGCGCGCGGCCGTCTGGTAGGCCTCGAGCTTGTAGAGGCTTTCGTCAGGCCGGGTGGTCCATGTCGACGTCCAGGTCCAGGTCCAAGTCCAGGCAAGGCAGGGAGCTTGGCTTCGCGGCCAGGCCCTCGGACGGGGATACAATGCCTGTCGGCAGTGAGAAGGTCGAGGGGAGCTCGGCGCGGACGAGCGGGGGGCCAGTCTGGCTTGCCAGGAGGGGCCGGGCGCAGGTGCTCATCGCTCGCGCCGGCCCGGGGTGAAGGTGGGCTCGTGGAGGAGGCAGAGGTGGGCGGCAAGCTGCACATCGCGGAGCAGGTGCTGTCGTGTGAGGTGGGTGGCGAGGCGGTGCTGCTCGACGCCGCCAGCGGCCGCTACTATGGGTTTGGAGCGGTCGGCGCCCGGCTCTGGGAGCTCCTCAAGGAGCATGGCGAGATCGAGCCGGTGGTGCGGCAACTGATGGTCGAGTACGAGGTGGACGAAGGGCGCCTGCGCGCGGACGTCGGCGAGCTCGTCGGCGTGCTCCGTGACCGCGGACTGCTCGTGGGCGATGACGGGGACACTCCATAAGGTACTGGCGCTGAGCGGCGCCGAGCGGGTCCTACTGGCGCGTGCCTGGCTGCTCCTGCTGCTTGCCGAGGTGTGCCTGCGCGTGCTGCCGTTTCGGATCACCAGGAGGGTCTTTGAGGGACGCCTGGGCCGCAAGAGGGAATCCGCCGATGGCGCGGTCGCGGCACCGCTGCGCATCCACGAGCTGGTCGAGATCGCGGCCCGGCGCCATATCGTTCGGATGAGCTGCCTGCGCCGCGCGCTCGTCCTGCAGAGGCTGCTCCGGCGGCAGGGCTTCGCCGCCGAGCTGCGGCTCGGGGTGGTGCGCAGGGAAGAGCTCCTGCATGCTCACGCCTGGGTGGAGCTCGACGGCGCCGCCCTCGGTGAGCGCGAGGACGTCCTCGAGGGCTATGTTGGCCTGCGGGCGGCGGGGGCGCCGGCGGGAGCGCGAGGGCCGAAATGAGGCCCGGTCCGGCGGCGGGCGGCGAGATCGCGATCCCGCAGTCGGCGAGGGTGCCGCCCGAGCTCTGCCGGCTCGGGCGCCTGCTCGTCGGGCCGGCCGTCGCCGAGCTGGCGCCAGGCGAAGCGACGGATCTCGTCCCGTTGGCACAGAGGCACGGGGTGGCGCCGATGCTCGCCTGGCAACTTGAGCGCCAGGGAATCGCTATCCACCAACCTCCGTGGGACGCCCTGGCCGCCGCACGGCGCGGCGCCGCGGCGCGCTACCTCTCGCTGGTCGCAGCCCACAGGGTCGTCGCTTCGGTGTTCTCGGCGGCCCAGATTCCCGCGTTGTGGCTCAAAGGGTATGTGCTCGCCCACACGGTCTACCCCGAGCCAAAGCTGCGGCCGATGGTCGACCTCGACGCACTCGTCCCGCTCGACGCCCGCGACCGCGCGCGGGACGCATTGCTGGCGGTGGGCTTCAAGCCGTCGCGCTGGGTAATCAGGGGTCCATTCGTGGAGCTGATCTACCACTACTACTTGATCGGTCCTCCCCGGACGCCGGTCGCCTTCGAGCTTCACTACCGGCTCTCACCTGAAGTCGCACGCCATCTTTCGCCGGCGCTCGAGGCCTGGTGCTGGGAGCACGCCGAGAGCCGCCAGCTTGCCGGTTTGACTGTGCAGACGCTCAAACCCGAGGCGCAGCTCGCCTACCTTTGCGCCCATGCCGTGCTCCACCACGGCCGGGGGCGCCTGTTTTTGCGCCGCTTTCTCGACATCCACCTGCTCGTTGCGGGCTCGCCGCACCTGCAGTGGGGCACGGTTCTCGATCTTGCCGGTGAGTTGGGGTGGACGAGAGCGGTAGCCGAGGCAGTGGCGATCTGCCAATCATGTTTCGGGACCCAAATTCCTGATGAAAAACGCGTTGCTCTCGATTACCTGGTTTTCGAGGGCGTTGATAAGGCCGGCCAAGACCCGCGCTTGAGGCCTGTCGGATGGGTTCTCCGCAGGGTGCGCCAGCTCGCGATCCAGCGCTGGCCGTACCGGGTGGAGTTCCTGGCGCACCTTCTCGTGCCGCCCGCCTCGGCGATGCGAGAGCGCTATCGCGAGCGGCCGCGCTGGCCGCTGCTGCTGTGTCATTTGCATCGCTGGCTGGTGGTGGCGCGAGACCTGACACTCGCGCTCGTCGAGCTTCTGGGAGCTCCGTGGCGCCGGTTCCGGAAATGGATGCACGGTGGCGCCTGAGTCCACGGGTCCCTGGCTGGCCACGAGTACGGCCCGATCAGCAGCTCAAGCGTGTGAGGCCCGGCGGGTTCGTGCGACGGGGGCACCGTGAGTGGCGTGGTTGCCATCTTCAACCGGAACGGAGCACCGGTCGATCGTGAGGTGTTGCGGAGGGTAACCGAGTTTTCGGCCCACCGGGGTCCCGACGGCGTCAACTACTGGGTCGAGGGCGCGGTCGGCCTCGCCCATCAGGCGCTCCATGCGACCCCGGAGGCTGTGCGCGAGCGGCAGCCCCTGCTCGCTCGCGATGGGCTCGTCTTTCTGACTGCCGACGCCCGAATCGACAACCGCGCCGAGCTTCTCGAGGCGCTCGGCCGGGAGACCGGTCTGTCCAGTGAGTCCACTGACGCCGAGTACATTCTCGAAGCCTACCGATGCTGGGGGATCGAGTTCCCAGCGAAGCTCATCGGTGATTTCGCCGTCATCGTCTGGGATGCGGCCCGAAAGACGCTCGTTGCGGCGCGTGACGCTCTCGGTGTGCGAACGCTCCACTGGGGCCAGGCCGGCCAAATGCTGTGCCTCGCCTCGGAGGCGCAGCAGGTGCTGCAACATCCGCAGGTGCCTCGCCGCCTCGATCTGGAGGCCTGCGCCGACTACCTCACCAACAGTTACGGCGACGAGGAACGCACCTTCTTTTGCGATGTCAAGCGCATCCCCGCCGCCCATCGGCTGATCGCCACCCCGGCAGCGGTGCGGGTCGAGCGCTACTGGGACATCGATCCCGCGGTCACCATCCGCTATCGCCGGGACGAGGACTATGTCGAGCACTTCCTCGGGGTGTTCCGCCGGGCGGTCGCGGATCGGCTGCGCACCCAGG
>JAZDGE010000058.1:0-6801 GCA_043807175.1 Acidobacteriota bacterium | reverse complement strand
GCACGCCAACCCGAACGGGGCGATCCACCATGTGGCCGGGCTCTTGAGCCGGGAGGGCAATGTCCTGGGTCTGATGCCGCACCCCGAGCGGAGGGTTAGCCGCCTGCTCGGCGGCGAGGACGGCGCCGCCCTAATCCGTGGCCTGGTGGAGGCAGCATGAACTGGGCGGCGACTGCAACCCTGGAGCTTGCCCGCGAGCACGGCCTGTCATCCGAGGAGCACGAAGCGATCCTCAAGGTGTTGGGCCGCACGCCCAATCTCACCGAGCTGGGGATCTTTGCCGCCCTGTGGTCGGAGCACTGCTCGTACAAGTCGTCGCGGGCGTACCTCGGGCGCTTCCCCTCCGCCGGCCCGCGCGTCGTTCAGGGACCGGGCGAGAACGCCGGCGCCGTCGACATCGGCGGCGGCTGGGTCGCGGTCTTCAAGATGGAGTCGCACAACCACCCCTCCTACATCGAGCCCTACCAGGGAGCGGCGACCGGCGTCGGCGGCATCCTGCGCGACGTGTTCACCATGGGCGCGCGCCCGATCATGCTGCTTGACTCCTTGCGGTTCGGTGAGGTCGATGCCCCGCGCATGAAGCACCTCGTCGACGGCGTGGTGCGCGGGATCGGCGACTATGGCAACTGCGTCGGCGTCCCGACCGTCGGTGGCGAGGTGGACTTCCATCCCTCGTTCAATGGCAATGTGCTGGTCAACGCGATGTGCGTCGGGGTGGCGCGCCGGGAGGGGCTCTTCTTCGGCCGCGCCTCGGGACCCGGCAACCTTCTCGTCTACCTGGGCTCGAAGACCGGCCGCGACGGCATTCACGGCGCCACGATGGCTTCCGACGTCTTCTCCGGCGACGCCAATCAGAAGCGCCCGACGGTGCAGGTGGGCGACCCGTTCACCGAGAAGCTGCTGATCGAGTGCAGCCTGGAGCTGATGGAGCGCGGCGTGGTGGTGGGGATTCAGGACATGGGCGCCGCCGGCCTCGCCTCGTCGTCCTTCGAGATGGCCTCGCGCGCCGGCTGCGGCCTCGCGCTCGATCTCGACCAGGTGCCGGTGCGCGAGCAGGGGATGACGCCCTACGAGCTGATGATCTCGGAGTCCCAGGAGCGCATGCTGCTCATCGTCAGGCCTTCCGATCTGGAGGAGGCGCTTGCCGTCTGCGCGCGCTGGGGGCTCGATGCGACCGCAATTGGCGAGGTGGTGGCGGGAGACGAGGTGCGTGCGACCTTTGGCGGCGCCGAGGCGTTTTGTCTGCCGGTGCGCGCCCTGGTCGACGACGCGCCGCGCTACCGGCGCCCGTTCGAGGCACCGCTCCCCCCTGCCCCGGTCACTCTCCCGAGTCTCTCCGGGCGCGACTGGAATGCCGCACTCTCGGCCTTGCTCGCGACCCCGGAGTTGGGGAGCGCGAGACGGATCTGGGAGCAGTATGACCAGTCGGTGGGTGGCGGCACCGTTGTGGGGCCGGGCGGCGACGCCGCGCTCGTGCTCGTTCCCGGCACCAGCATCGGGCTTGCCGCGACCACCGATTGCAACTCGCTGGCCTGCGGTATCGATCCC
Organism: Acidobacteriota bacterium; assembly: GCA_043807175.1. Lineage (GTDB taxonomy): Bacteria > Acidobacteriota > Thermoanaerobaculia > Thermoanaerobaculales > Thermoanaerobaculaceae > JAZDGE01. The sequence continues at coordinate 5,253 of JAZDGE010000058.1, read as the reverse complement.
TATCTCGGCGCGGCTCAAGCGGTTGCCGAGGGAGTGCGCAACCTCGCCTGCGTCGGCGCCGAGCCGGTCGGGGTCACCGACTGTCTCAACTTCGGCTCGCCGGAGAACCCCCAGGTGATGGGGCAGTTCATCGCCGCCGTCGACGGGCTGGCCGAGGCCTGCCGCGCCTTCGAGGTTCCGGTCGTCTCCGGCAATGTCTCCTTTTACAACGAGACCAGGGGAAGCGCGATCCTGCCGACGCCGACGATCGGCATGGTGGGCGTCGTGCCCGAGGTACGCCATCGCCCCCGCGGCGTCTGGCAGGACGGCGACGTCATCTTCCTCCTCGGCACGGTCGAAGGGGAGCTCGGCGCCAGCCGCTACCTGAGGCTCGCGCAGGGACTCGAGGTGGGGCCGGTGCCGGCGGTTGATTTCGCCAGCGAGCGGCGCAGCGCCGGCGTGGTCCGCGAGCTCGTGCGCCTCGGCCTGGTGGCCGCCAGGGACCTCGCGGACGGCGGGCTGGCGGTCGCGGCGGCCGAGATGACCGGCGGAGCGACGGGCGCGGCGCTGATGCTGCCGGAGGGGATTTCCGAGGCGCGGGCACTGTTCGGCGAGTGGGGTGCGCGCTATCTGCTGGCGGCGCCGCCAGCCTGGGCGCCCGGCCTCGAGCGCGCCTGCGAGGGCCTCCCGCTCGCCCTGCTGGGCGTGGCCGGCGGAGGTGAGCTTGCGATCCGTTCCGGCATGCGCGAGCTGGTGCGCGTGCGGGTGGAGGAGCTGCGGGCGCTGCGGGAGCAGGGCCTCGCGTGGCTGGGGGAAGAGTGAGACTCGCTGGCGACGCCTTCCACGAGGAGTGTGGCGTGTGCGCGGTGACCGGCCACCGGGACGCCGCCAACCTCGTGTACCTTGGCCTGTACGCGCTCCAGCACCGGGGCCAGGAGTCCGCCGGCATCGCCGCCTTCGATGGCCACGAGCTGCGCCACTTCAAGGCGATGGGCTATGTCGCCGACGTCTTCGACCGCGAGTCGCTGGCGCAGTTGCCGGGCGAAGCGGCGGTCGGCCATGTGCGCTACTCGACCGCCGGCGACTCCTCGTTGGTCAACGCCCAGCCGGTGGTGGCCAAGACCCACCGCGGACCCCTGGCGCTCGCTCACAACGGCAACCTGGTCAACGCCGTGCGCCTGCGCCAGGCGCTCGAGCGCGAGGGGGCGATCTTCCAGTCCACCTCCGACAGCGAGGTGTTTCTTCACCTGCTTGCCCGCTCGCGCGCGGCCGGGCTCGAGGAAGCGCTGATCGAGAGCCTCGAGCTGGCGATGGGTGCCTACTCGCTGGCCGTGCTCTGTGGCGACCGGCTGTTTGCCGCCCGTGATCCCCTCGGCTTTCGGCCGCTGGTGATCGGCGCCCTGGATGGGGCATGGCTGGTCGCCTCGGAGAGCTGCGCGTTCGATCTCGTGGGCGCTCGGTTGGTGCGCGAGGTGCTGCCCGGCGAGGTCGTGGAGCTGGCCGGTGCGGCGCCGCGCACGCTCCGGCCAGGCAGCGAGCCGCCGTACGCCCACTGTGTCTTCGAGCATGTCTACTTTGCCCGGCCGGACTCGCGCGTGTTCGGCGAGGAGGTCGCGTTGGTGCGGGAGCGCCTGGGGCAGCAGCTCGCCCGCGAGCATGCTGCGGCGGCGGACGTGGTGGTCGCGGTGCCCGACTCCGGGGTGCCGGCGGCGATCGGGTTCGCCCGCGAGTCGGGGCTGCCCTTCGTCCTCGGCCTGGTGCGCAACCACTACGTCGGACGGACCTTTATCGAGCCGCGCCAGGCGATCCGCCACTTCGGCGTGAAGATCAAGTTGAACCCGGTGCGCGCCCTGGTCGAGGGAAGGCGGGTGGTGCTGGTGGACGACTCGATCGTGCGTGGCACGACCTCGCGCAAGATCGTCGCGATGCTCAAGGCGGCGGGGGCGCTCGAGGTCCACCTCAGGATCTCGTCACCGCCGACCACGCATCCCTGTTTCTATGGCATCGACACCCCGGAGCGCCGCGAGCTCATCGCCGCCAGCCAGACGGTGGCGGATGTCCGTGCCTTCGTGGGCGCCGAGTCGCTCGGCTATCTCTCCGAGGCCGGCATGCTCGCGTGCCTCGACACGCCGGCGGCGTGCTTTTGCACGGCGTGCTTCTCGGGGCGCTACCGGGTGCTCGACGAGGAGCGCGCAGAGGTGCTCGTCAAGCCGCGCTGAGCGCCACCCCCCACCCGCCGGTGGTTGGTGGTTCGTGATTCGTGAAGAAGACGGTGCGGCATGTGGCGGCGCCTCGGAGCGTCTCGATGGGTCGATTTCCGACCTTGTGGCCGGGGTATTTGTATTCCACGAACCACGAACCACGAACCACGTATTATGGGCCGGTATGCCGCAAGCTCCGCTGACGTACGCTGCCGCAGGGGTGGACATCGGCGCCCAGGACCGGGCGCTGGCCGAGGTCAAGAAGCTGGCTCGCTCGACGTTCACGCCCGGCGTGCTCTCGGAGATCGGCGGCTTCGGCGGGTTGTTTACATTGGAGCCGGAGAACCCTACCGGCGCGGTGCTCGTGGCCTCGGCCGACGGCGTCGGCACCAAGCTCAAGGTCGCGCAGATGGCCGGTGTCCACGGTACCGTCGGCGAGGACCTCGTCAACCACTGCGTCAACGACATCCTGGTGCAGGGAGCGCGCCCGCTTTTCTTTCTCGACTACCTGGCCGCCGGCCGCCTCGATCCTGCCGTCGCGGTGGAGGTGATTGGCGGCATCGCCCGCGGCTGCCAGGCGAACGGCTGCGCACTGCTTGGCGGTGAGACGGCCGAGATGCCTGGTTTCTACGCCCCCGGCGAGTACGATCTGGCCGGCTTTATCGTCGGCTTGGCGCGGCGTGACCGCCTGCTCGGCCCGGCCGGCGTACAGGCCGGCGACAGGCTCATTGCCTTGCCCTCGAACGGCCTGCACACCAACGGCTACTCGCTGGCGCGCAAGGTCTTGTTCGAGAAGCTCGGGCTCTCGGTCGACTCCCAGGTCCCGGGGATGGGGCACACAGTGGCCGAGACGCTGCTGGCGGTGCACCGGTCCTACCTGCCGGCGCTCGCCCCCCTGCTCGACTCCGGCTGGCTGCGCGGCGCCGCCCACATCACCGGCGGCGGCATCCCCGACAACCTGCCGCGCGCTCTCCCCGAGGAGCTTGGAGCCGAGATCAGCCTCGACTCCTGGGATCTGCCGCCGCTGTTTCGACTGATCCAGAACGCCGGCCAGGTGCCCGAGGACGACATGCGCCGCACCTTCAACCTCGGCGTGGGAATGATCCTGGTGGTGGCACAGGAGCACTGGGGCGACGTGCTGGCAGCACTGGCGCTGCATGGCCCCGGCTGGGTGATCGGACAGGTGGTCGCAGGCGCGGGCGTGCGTTTCGTCGGAGCACGCCGTGGGTGAGAACAACGGGGACCGGGGACCGGGAACCGGGAACCGGAACGCGGGTGTGGGCAACCACGCGGTCGCGTTCGTGGGCCTGGGGTTGGCGGCGGCGCTGGCCTGCACGACTACCACCGACCGGGCCGTGCCGGGCAGCGAACCGGCTCGTCTCGAGCTTGCGGAGCCGACGACCGTTCGGGCGGGCGCTACAATCGAGCGGCCGCGCGCCATCGTCACCCCAGGGCCTGATTGGGCGAAGCTCGTGGGGATCCGCACGCGGGCCGGCAAGGTGGTCCTCAAGCTTCTCGTGAACCGAGACGGATCGGTCGGTGAGGTCAGGGTTGTTCGCTCCACCGACCCCGCGCTCGATGCCGCCTGCCGGGAGGCGGCGTCGAGATGGCGCTTCGAGCCGGCCAAGGTCAACGGAGAACCGGTCGCGGCATGGGATACCGTGACCATCGCCTTCTCGCCCCGGGAGTCCTGATGGCCGACCACAAGGTTCCCGTGGCGCCCCTCGCCCGACGCCAGACGCCTGAAACGCCGAGCTCGGCACCGCGGCCGCCGGCCTCGGTCCCCGGTCCCCGGTCGCCGGTCCCCGACATTATTGGCGGGCGGGCCAGAATCGCGGTGCTGCTTTCCGGGCGCGGTTCGAACTTCGTCGCCCTTGCCGATGCCTGCTCAAGGGGCGAGGTGCCGGCGGAGATCGTGCTGGCGGTCTCGAACAAACTGGACGCGCCCGGCCTGGCGCGTGCCGCGGAGCGCGACATCGCCTCCCAGGCGATCCTGAGCAAGGGCATGACGCGAGCCGAGCACGAGCGCCGGGTAATCGCGGCCATTCACGAGGCAGGCGCCGAGTGGGTGTGTCTCGCCGGGTACATGCGCCTGCTCTCTGCCGATTTCATTTGCCACTTTCCGAGACATATTCTCAATATCCATCCCGCGCTCCTGCCCGCCTTTCCAGGTCTCGAGGCCCAACACCAGGCCTGGGAGCATGGGGTCAAGGTGTCGGGCTGCACGGTCCACTTCGTCGATGCCGGCCTCGACTCGGGCCCGGTCATCCTTCAGCGCGCCGTGCCAGTGCTCGACGCCGACACGCCCGCGACGCTCGCCGAGCGCATCCTCGAGCAGGAGCACATCGCCTACGCCGCCGCCCTGCGTCTCCTGCTCACGCGCCCGTGGCGGATTGAGGGTCGCCGGGTGATTTTCGGTTAGGCGCCTGATTTTCCTGTTATTTGGCTTGCCGATCTGACCAGTTCAGACTATCATATGGTCATGAGAGAGGTTCAAGTTGCCGAGCTCAAGGCGGGTCTCTCCGCCTACCTGCGAGTGGCTCGCCAGGGCGAGGTTGTCGTCGTGCTCAACCGGGACACGCCGGTGGCCCGCCTGGTTGGCCTCGCACCCGATGAGGGCGGCCTGGCCGTGCACCGCCCCGCTACCGGCGCGCCCGCACCCGGCCAGGTGCCCCTGCCTCCGCCGCTGCGCCTCACGGCGAGCACCGACATTCTCCTGCGCCAGGAACGGGAAGAACGCCTGTGATCTACTACCTCGACTCCTCGGTCATTCTCCGTGTGCTGTTGGGTCAGCCCGGCGCCCTCGCCGAGTGGCCGTCGATCGAGCATGGGGTCGCGAGCGGTCTGGTCGAGGTCGAATGCTTTCGCGTCCTCGATCGGCTTCACCTCGCCCACGAGGCCGGCGACGAGGACCTGGCGACGCGCCGCGAAGCCCTCTACCGCATCCTCGACAGCGTCACTCTTATCGACCCGAACCGCGCCATCCTCCGCCGCGCCGCCCAGCCCATGCCTACCACTCTCGGTTCGCTCGATGCGGTCCATCTCGCAACCGCACTGCTCTGGCGGGAGGTGG
>JAZDGE010000057.1:0-5424 GCA_043807175.1 Acidobacteriota bacterium | reverse complement strand
CGGAGAAATCGGGTGTGGTCGCGTTGCGAGCGCCGCGGGGCGAGATGCAAGGCGCCGCGGCGAAGGCGATGTGGACCCATCGGCGAGCCGCGGCAACGCCGCAGATCGCCCCGCGCCGCCGCAACCCGAAGGGCGCAGGGGACTTGCGACCCTTGTGTCGCACCCGCCTGTTCCGCCAAAGCCGAGTGGCGGCTGACGCCCCGCCAGCCAGCGCGCTCCAGCAAGGCCCCTGCGCGCGGCCCGCGCCATTTCTCCGACAGGCTCCTAGGTCCACGTCCAGGTCGAGGTCCAGGCAGGGCTGACGGTTAACTTAACGCCTATGGCCCGGAGCCCAAACCCCTGTTTCTAGAGCGGCTTCGCGTACACCCGGTAGACCTTGGTCTGCTTGGCGTCCATCAGACGGACAGTGCGCTTGGCGAGCTCGTTGTCCTCGAGGATCCAGGAGTATTCGGCCCAGGTGTAGCCGCGCTCGAGCGCGGTCTGCAGACCCTCGTGGAACATCACGCCCTCGATCCCACGCAGGCGGAACTCCGCCTTCACGCCCATGGTGATGACGCGCAGGCCTCTCCGCCGCCGGCCGATGATCGACGCCCGCAGCAGCCGGATCGGGTTGGCGAGCGAGCCGTTGAGCACCGCCAGCGCGGGGTTGACGTCGGGTAGCGCGAGCAGGAAGCCCGCCGGCACACCGGCAAAGAAGGCGATGCGCAGGAGGTCCTGGTCGACCAGCGGCTTGAGGTCCCGGGCCAGGCAGGCAAACTCGGCCTCGCTGGTGGGCACGAAGCCCCAGTTCTTCTCCCATGCCTTGTTGTAGACCTCGCGAATGATCGCGACCTCGCTGGCAAAGACCTTCAGGTTGACGGAGCGCGTGGTGAGCTCGGGCTCGCGCTCGCGGGTCTTGTCGGTGAACCTTTTCAGGCGTTCGAGCGAGCGGGCATGGACTGGCGAGGCATAGGCGATGAGATCCTTGGCCTTGGCGAGACCGGCCGCCTCGAGCAGCTCGGCATAGCGGGGCGGGTTGTAGGTCATCATCACCGTCGGTGGGGTGTCGAATCCCTCGACAAGCAGGCCCGCCTCGTAGTTAGTCGAGGGGTTCACGGGGCCGACCAGGGCATCGCAGCCCCTCGCCCTTACCCAGTCCCCCGCGGCTCCGAGCAGGGCGCCGGCGGCGGCAGCGTCGTCCTCGCACTCGAAGAACCCGAAGAAGCCCCAGTGGTCGCCGTGAAACTCGTTGTGGGCGCGGTTGGTGATGGCGGCTATTCGCCCCGCTACCCGCCCGCCCCGCCAGGCAAGGAAGAGCTCCCGATCGGCGGCGCCATTGGCGTAGAAGGGGTGGCGCCGGTCGAGATACTCGCGCACTTGCTTTTTGAGCGGCGGAACCCAGCAGGGGTCGCCGGCATAAAGCCGCCAGGGCAGGTTGACAAACTGCCGCAGCTCGGATTTGGAGGCGACCAGAGCCACCCGCAGCGGCGCGACGTTCACGTGATCACCCCCAGCTCCCGCCCGACCTTGGCAAAGCCTTCGAGGGCCCGCTCGAGGTGGGCGCGAGTGTGCGTCGCCATGTAGGAGGTCCGCAACAGGGCCCGGCCGGGCGGAACCGCCGGCGAGACCACCGGGTTGACGAAGACACCTTCCTCCTGCAACCGCTTTGCCATCAGGAAAGCGAGACGATCCTCACCGATGACCACCGGAATTATCGGCGTCGTTGAGTCGCCGGTATCGAAGCCCAGCGAGCGCAGGCCATCCGCCATGAAGTGGGTGTTCTCCCACAGCCGCTCGCGGCGCTCCGGCTCGCGCTCGATGATCTCGACCGCCTTGAGCACCGCTGCCACCGAGGCCGGCGGTGGCGCCGCCGAGAAGATGAGCGAGCGAGCGCGGTGCTTGATCCAGTTGATGATCCGCTCTTCGCCAGCGACGAAGCCACCGACCGAGGCCAGCGACTTGGAGAAGGTCCCCATGATCAGATCGACATCGTTCTCGACCCCGAAATGCTCGGCGGTGCCCCGACCACTAGCGCCCAGCACGCCGATTCCATGGGCATCGTCGACCATGATCCGGCAGCCATACTGCTTCGCCAGCGCCACCAGCTCGGGGAGATTCACGACGTCGCCTTCCATGGAGAAGATGCCATCGACGACGATCATCGCGCCGCGTGCAGGGTCGCGCAGCTCGAGACGGCGCTGCAGGTCAGCGGCGTCGTTGTGGTCGAACTTGACCGCCGACCCGAAACCCAGCCGCGCCCCGTCGATGATGCAAGCGTGGTCGAGCTTGTCGAGGTAGACGATGTCGCCGCGCTCGAGCAGGCACGAGATCGTCCCGAGGTTGACCTGGAAGCCGGTCGAGAAGGTCACCGCGGCGGGCTTGTTCATGAACACGGCGAGCTTCTCTTCGAGCTCGACGTGGATGTCGAGGGTGCCGTTCAAGAACCTCGAGCCGGCGCAGCCGGTGCCGTACCTGGCGATCGCTGCCTGCGCTGCCGCCTTGACCTCGGGGTGATTGGTGAGCCCGAGGTAGTTGTTCGACCCCAGCATCACCACCTCGTGGCCGTCCATCAACACCATCGGGTCCTGCGCCGAGGAAATGGTGCGGAAGTACAGGTAGAGCCCCGCTCGCTTTACCGCGTCCGCGTCCTGAAAGTCATAGCACTTCTGGAAGATGTCGGCAGTAACCGGCCGTGCCTTGCTGGTCTCTGAGCTCATACCTGGGGGATCTTAGCATGGGCCACCCAGCCCTGCTCGCGATACCACGCCCAGGCCGCTCGCGCGCCGGACGAAAACGGCACATAGCCACTGAGTCCCAGCGCCACAAGCGACTCGGCGGTGCGCGCGCTCCAGTGAAAGGCCATCAGCTCCCGCACCTTGTCACTGGTCAAGGCGAGATCTCGAGCCCCCAGGCGCTGCAGCACATCCCCACCGTAGCCTGCTGCGCGCAGCAGGAAACCGGGCACGTGCAGAACTCGCACCTGCACTCCGCCAGCCGCGGCGAGCATCGTGATCAGCTCGTCCATGCGGTAGGGCGTTGGCTCGCCGAGATGCAGCACCGCGCCGGCCCCCGCGCCGGCCGCGGCCGCCATGATCGCCCGCACGACGTCCGTGACCTGAGCGAGAGTGACCCAGCGCGCGCCCGCCGGAATCGGCACGGCGCCCCGCGCGGCGAGGCGGAAGAACTGGAAGACATCGATGTCGCGCGGCCCGTAGATGGCGGGTGGGCGCAGAATCGTCCAGGCTCCCGGGTACCGCCGCACCGCCTCCTCGCCACCCAGCTTCGAGCGGCCATAGGCCGAGATCGGCGCCGGTGGCTCATCCGGCCGCCGGCCAGCCGGGTCCCCGCTGGGACCGGTCGCCGCCAGCGAGGATAGGTATACCAGGCGCGGCCTCGCGCCGACGGCGGCGCAGGCGGCCACGAGGTTCTCGGTTCCCTGGCGGTTGGCGCGGTCAAACTGTGCCGCCGCTGACGCCCGCACGCGCCCCGCGGCGTGAATCAGCACCCCGGCCCCTTCAGCCAGGCGATGAAGAGCCCTCTGATCGTCGAGGTCGCCATCGACGATCTCCACGCGATCGCCCAGCGCCGGCAGCAAACGGGCGCGATCGCGCACCAGGACCCGAACCTGGACCCCCCCCGCCACCAGCGCCTCGGCGAGATGCGAGCCCACGAAGCCGGACGCGCCGGTCACGGCCACCGGCGCCGCGATCCGCTCGAGCGCCGGCGCGAGCTCTTCCCTCGTGAGCGCCACCGGCAGCTCCCGCCAAGCCCCAGCGGAGTACCTCACGCCGCCCCCTGTGCCCGGTCCCCGGTTCCCGCATCCTCCTCGTACTCCGCCCAGGTGCTGGAGGTCTCCCACACCCGCACGCGCTCCACCTTCACGCCCGCGGGGACGCGGTAGATCGCCCCGCCCGGACTCGCCACCTCCATCCCGGGTCGAAAAGCCCCCGCGACGCGGGCGAAGAGCTCACGCGCCAGCACCTCCGTGGTGGGATCTCCGCTCGCCAGCCGCACCACCCGCTCGCTGAAGGCGGCGAATGCCTCGGCGTAAGGGTCGTCGGCGGCGAGCAGCATCGCGTGATCGAGCTGCTCCAGCTCGCGCTCGACCACGATCCTGAGTGCCTTGTAGTCGCAGACCATGTCGTGGTCGTCGAGCAGCTCGGCGCGCAGCACCACCTCCACGTTGTAGGTGTGCCCGTGCGGAAACCTGCACTTCTCCGGGTGCTTCGAGAGCCGATGCCCGGCCTCGATCTCGAACCTCTTGGCGATGCGAAAGATACCCACCCCCTCGCGCGCGCCGCGCGCCGGCTCAGTGTAGCCGAATACGGCCAATGGCCCATGGCCTGTGGCTGATGGCCCGGAATAAAGAAACCACGTGCCCATGGCTTGCGGCACGGGGCCGAAGGCAAGAAAGTCAACAGTCGACAGGTGCCCCCACACGCCACCCAGCAAACCCAACCACCCATCCCCCACCCGAGTGCCGGACAAGAGACTCACTCTGTTCGTCCCGCTTCTCGGCGTGTCGGCGCTCCTCGAAACTCACCGGCCGGTGGCCAGGGCCACTGGCTATTGGCCTTTGGCGACTGGCCATTGGCCATTGGCTGGGTGGGCGGGAGGGGGAGAGCTGCCTTCTCAGTACTTCATCAGCTCCTTCATCGCCTGGAGGATCGTCTCCGGCTGCGGAAGAATCGCCTCCTCGAGGGTGGGCGCGTAGGCGACAAAGGTGTCCCGCGCCGCGACCCGCCGCACCGGCGCGTCGAGGTCGGCGAAAAGCTCGTCGCCAACACGGGCGGCGAGCTCGGCGCCGTAGCCGAAGGACAGCGTGTCCTCGTGGACGATGAGCGCGCGGCTCGTGCGCCTCACCGAAGCGGCGATCGCCTCCCAGTCGTACGGCGCCAACGAGCGCAGGTCGATCACCTCGGCCTCGGCGCCGGTCTCCTCCGCCAGGCGCCGCGCCGCGATCACGCTTCGAACCACGGTCGCCCCGTAGGTCACGACGGTCAGGTCGCCGCCTTCGCGCACGGTCGCCGCCTCACCGAAGGGGACCATGAAGTCGGGCCCGGGATAGGGCGCCTTGTTGTGGGTCTGGCGATAGAGGTGCTTGTGCTCGAGGAAGATGACCGGGTCGTCCGAGCGCATTGCGGTGCGCAGCAGGCCATTGGCATCGAGGGCGTTCGACGGCATTACCACGCGCAGCCCGGGCACATGGGTGAAGAGGACCTCGCCACACTGCGAGTGGTAGGGGCCGCCGCCCTTGAGGTAGCCGCCGATCGGCACCCGAACCACCACCGGCGCCGACCACGACCCGCCGGAGCGCCAGCGCATGTTCGCCAGCTCGTTGCGGAGCTGCATGTAGGCAGGCCAGATGGAGTCGAAGAACTGGATCTCGACCACCGGCTTGAGGCCGCGAAGCGCCATCCCGATCGCCCGGCCGCCGATAGTGGC
>JAZDGE010000056.1:0-7305 GCA_043807175.1 Acidobacteriota bacterium | reverse complement strand
CTGCTTGGCATCGTCGGTCTCATGCTCGCCGAGCCGCACCTCGGTGATGACACGCTTGAGCTCGTCGTAGGGGACGCCAAAGCGCTCCTCGATGGAGGTCAGCTCCACCTTGTAACGCCGCACGCGATCCTCGTAGAACGCGCGCCGCTCGGCGTTGCGCTCGATCTTGAGCCGGGCATCGTCCTTGCGGATGGTGGTGATGGGGATCGAGAACTGGCGCTCCACCTCGCCGAGAAAGGTCAGCAGGCGATTGCGCGTGGTGGTGGTGAAGTCGGTCGAGCGCACGAGTACCGAGACATCGCCCGCCATGGCGTCGATCTGCTTGAGCAGCTCGTCGCCGCGCTGGCTCCCCTTCTTGCAGCGCCGCAGACGCTCCTTGAGCTGCCTCACGACCTCGTCGAGGTCGTGAATGCGGGCAAACAGCTTCATCGCCTCGCCGACCCGGATGCGCCCCCGCTCGTCGAGCTCGGCCGAGAGGCCGACAAGGATGTCGCGCATCATGCGCCGGTCGCGCCTGGCCATCTCGTTGGCGCGCAGGAAGAGCTCGAGGACGTGGGTCGACGAGGCCATCGCGCAGAAGACCTTGGCCTCCCCCGCCTCGATCCGGCGGGCGATGGAAACCTCGCCGTTGCGATCGAGCAGCTTGACGGTCCCCATCTCGCGGAGATACATCCGCACGGGGTCGTTGGTCTTTTCCAGCAGCGCCGGGTCGACCAGCACGGGTCCGGTGACCACGTCGGCGGGCTCGGTCCGCTCGCCCGTTGCGTCCTCCTCGAGGTTGATCAGCTTTTCCTGGCTGTCGAGGATCTCGATGTCGTTCTCGGTGAACCGCAGGTAGATCTCGTCGAGCTCTTCGGGAGTCGAGGCGACCTCTTCCGGCAGCACCTCGAGGATCTCGTCGACGAGCACGAAGCCGCGCTCGCGCCCGAGGCTCAAGAGCCGCGAGAGCTCAACGTACTTTTCCTCGACGGCAAGCGCGAGGGTATCGCGTTTCGGTAGTTCAGAGACGGCCATGGGCTCCCTCAAGAAGTGCTCGTTTTTCGGATCAAACTGTGTTTCTCGCGCAAGAGCTGCCCGAGCTGTTCCTTCGTTCCCTGTCTCTCGGCTCGCTTGATCTCCTCGTTCAGTGCCGCGAGCCGCCGCTGGTGGTCCTTTTCCCAAATTTCCCTCATTTCGAGGTGCTCGACACCGGTCGGTGGCACCTCGTGCTGAAGAGCGGCGAGCAGCCTCCTCGCCTCACGATCCTCAATGTCGGACGTGACCGCAGAAATTTCAAGGGGCGCGAGCTCCGGGCGCCCCGGAGGCCGCTGCGATCTGGCGACCGAGGCTAGCCAGCAGCGTCTCGCGGGTCCGTCGCTCGTGCAGCAGATCGTTCAGACGCTCGGCGAGAAGATGAGCTTCGTCGCGGTCGTCCCGGCGGAGCGCCTCCTGGTGAGCCCGCCTCGCCTCTTGGATGCGCCGCCTCCACACCCGCTCCCAGGGTCGCCGTAGGAGATGCTGCAGGCTTCCGGCGTCGAGCGGCGGCACTTCGTGCTCGAGAGCCGCGAGAGCACGTCGCGCCCGCGGGTCGTCGCACTCGGCCACGAGCGCGGGGATGTCGACTGACACACCTGCGGTCACGCGCTCGACTGCTACCCGAAAAATCGCTGCTGCCACGGGGTGCTCGAAGATCTCGGGGCCAAGAGTAGTGGCGAGAAGGACGCGCGCCGACGGGGAAAGGTCGAGGATAAGGGCACGCAGCAGCGCCCACTCTCCGGGGCAGCTCGCCAAGTCCTCAGGACTGGCGGTAGCCACGACCACTCTTGGCGCCCGCGTGCCGCCGAGCTGCTCGATGGGAATTCCGGCGGGCGAGCTCGCGGGCGTGGTGCTCGGAGAGTGTTGTACCCATTGTCGCCACCGCTTCCTCGATGCCGGCCTGATGGAGGGCCAGGCAGTCGAAGTAGCCCTCCACCAGAATCGCCCGGTTGGTTGCGGCGAAGCTCCTCGCGGCGCGGTCAAGCGCGAACAGCACCTGTCCCTTGGAAAACAGCGCACTCTCTGGCGAGTTGAGGTACTTGGGCAGGTCGTCACCGACGCTGCGGCCACCGAAGGCCACCAGTTGGCCGCGGCTGAGGCGGATCGGAATCGTGACCCGGTCGCGGAAACGATCCCACAGACGCCCCTGCTCCCCCTCGACCGCGAGGCCAGCCTCGACGAGCGCGCGTTCGCCGTAGCGCCGCTGCAGCGCGTCGTAGAGCGTGCGCCAGGCGGCGGGGGCATAGCCGAGGCCGAAGGCGGCGGCAAAATCGAGGCGCATCCCGCGACGTTCGAGGAAGGCGCGCGGCCGGTCCTCGCTCAGGTGGCCCGCGAAGAACCCCTGCGCCGCCTCGATCACCTCGGCAAGCTGCGCCTGCTCGTCGCGCCGCCTGCGGCTCTCGGGGGAGGCGGCCGGAAGCTCGACGCCAAAGCGCTCCGCCAGCCGCTCGACCGCCTCGGGAAAGGTGAGGCGCTCGACCTCCATGACGAAGTCGATGACGTCGCCCCCCTTCTTGCAGCCGAAGCAGTAGTAAGTTCCCTTCTCGCGCGAGACCGAGAAGGAGGGTGTCTTCTCGCCGTGGAACGGACACAGGCCGGTGTAGTTACGGCCCGCCTTCTTGAGGGTGAGAACCTCGCCGACGACCTGGACGATGTCGGCGGCCTCACGCACGCGGGCCACCACCGCCCGAGAAAGATCGTAGTTACTCACGCCCGCCCCCCGCCCAATTCGGGGTCCGGGGTCCGGGGTCCGGGGTCCGGGGAGGAATGCGGGAAGTGGCGGATTCCCTTGTTGGGACAACGAGATGCGCGGGCAGTACGGAATGGCACTCCACGAGCACGGTATTGCTTGATCCCGAGATACCGGCTCGGCTGACCTGTGGCTGGGTCACCGATCCCACACCTCGGATCCCGGCATTTCGACTTCGTGAGAGAGCAGGTCCCGGGTCTGGGACCCTCAGTGCTGTTCTTTCGGGCGGGTGGGGGTACGGACCCCGGACCTCGGTCTCCCGGGTGGGAGGGGGAACGGACCCCGGACCCCGGGCCCCGGACCCCGGTCTCCCGGGTGGGAGGGGGAACGGGCCCCGGACCCCGGGCCCCGGTCTCCCGGGTGGGAGGGGGAACGGACCCCGGGCCCCGGACCCCGGACCCCGGGTCCCGGACCCCGGACCCCGGACCCCGGTCATTCAAGCACCGCCTCGGTGACCCCGGTACCGCCACGGTACTGCGGCGGGTGAGCGAAGCTCTCAACGCCTGCATGCCGGCGCAGCGCGTCCTGTACCGTCCGGCGCAGGGTGCCGGAGCCGTGGCCATGGACGACCCGGACATGGCGGACCCCGGCGAGCATCGCCCGATCGAGGAAACGCTCCAGCGCCTCGCGCGCTTCCACCTCGGTGAGGCCGATCAGCTTGAGCTCGAACGCTGCCAGCTCTGCGGCCGGCGTCACGACCGTTCCCGGCGTCCTCGCGGCAGGGGCGGGGGTGACCTCCTCCGCCTCGCGCTGCTCAACCCAGAGGCGCTTGTCGCCCATCAAGACCTCGATCCGGTCGCCGGCCACGGTGCGAACGGCGCCGGTACCCGGAAGGCCCTGGAGGCGCACGATGGCGCCGGGCGAGAACGGTGCGCGAGCCGGGGCGTCGGCCTCCGGCGCGACGAAGTCGAGCGCGGCGCGGCGCAGGCTGGCCTGGCGCTTCTTGCCCGGAATCTCGCCTCGTTCGCGCATTCCCTCGATCTCGGCGAGCACCGTTTGAAGCTGCTCCTGGGCCCGGCGGCGGAGCCGGTCGCGCTCCTCGACGAGGCGTGCCCGAACCTCCTCACGCGCCGTCTCGAGGGCCAGCCGCTGATCCTCGAGCTGGGCCTTGGCGTGCTCGGCATCGAGCTGGAGGCGAGCGAGCGCCAGCCGCTCGTCCTCCACTCTGTCGGTCTCCTGCTGCAGCCGGGCGAGGTGGGTGTCGAGGGCGAGGTAGGCCGCCGAGACAAGCTCGCGCGAGCGCTCGAGGACCGCCGGGGGGACGCCGCAGCCGGCCGCAATGGCAAGCGCACGCGAGCGGCCCGGCCGGCCGATCTGCATCGCATAGGTGGGATGACCGGTGCGCTCGTCGAAGCCCATGGCGGCGTTGGTCGCGCCCGGGAGCTGCTCGACATGGGCGGCGACGGTCACCAGGTGGGCGGTGGCGATCGTCCAGCATCCCCGCCGGGCGAGCTCCTCGAGCAGCGCCGCGGCGAGAGCCGAGCCTTCCTCGGGATCGGTTCCCGACCCCAGCTCGTCATAGAGCACAAGCGTGCTCTGGCTCGCACTTGCGAGCAGGGCGGCGGTGGCCCGCATCGCGGCGGTGAAGGTCGAGAGGTCGGAGAAGAGGTCCTGCTCGTCGCCGATATGGCACCAGACATCCGCGAGCGGTGGCAACTGACTCGTGGACTCGGCGAGTACCGGGATGCCCGCCTGCGCCATCAGGACGGTGAGGCCGACAGTCTTGAGGGCGACGGTCTTGCCGCCGGCATTCGGGCCGGAGAGCAGCAGGAGGCGGACGCCCTCGGGAAACTCAAGATCCAGCGGGACGACCGGCTTCCGGTTGCCCTCCTCGCCGAGGACCTGGCCGCGCAGGGGGGCGAGGGCAGGCTCGAGCAGGACATGGCGGGCGCCGAGCAGGCGCAGGCAAGTCCCGCTGCCCGGTTCGAGGAGCACGCCGCCGCCGGCCTGGCCGAACAGGGTGCGAGCCTGAAAGGCGTCAAGCCGGGCAAGCAAGCGCGCCGCCTGCAGCAGGGCGTCGCGCTGCCGGGCAAGCGCCGCCGCCACTTCCCGGAGGACCCGTTCTTCCTCCGCCCGAGCCCGTGCCGTGGTCTCGGCCAGTGCGTTGTTGAGATCGACGATCGCGAACGGCTCGACGAAAACGGTCGCTCCGGTCGCCGAGACGTCGAGGACGAGACCCGCCACCGCGGACCGGTCGGCGACCGGCACCGGGACGCAGTAGCGGTCCCGGCGCAGGGTGAAGGGCGCCACCAGGCTGCGATGCTCGCGGCGGAGCTCCTCGAGCGCCGCGATCAGGGCGTGCCGGCTGCGCTCGCGGCCGAGGCGCGCCTGGGCGAGCGCCAGGCTCGCCGAGTCGGGAATGCTCCCGTCCGGCGCCAGGCGCTGCTCGCAAAACTGCAGGACCGCGCCGAGCTCCGGCAGACTGGCGCCGAGCTGCGCCAGCGCCCGCGCGTCATCCGGCGCCTGCGCGAGCGCCGCGCGGGTCTCGCAGATGCACCGAACCAGGCCGATCAGGCGCACGAGCTCGGCGACTGGCGGCTCGGGCATGGTGTCTTCGAGCAGGGTGGCGGCGTCCATGCCGGTGTAGGACAACGTGCCTCGCACCGCGACGAAGCGCGCCATCTCGCTCGCCAGCCGATAGGAACTCAGCCCCGCCGAGCCGGAGGGCTCGTTCGGGGCTGCGAGGACTACATTTCTTCCCCATTCACTGCGGGCAAACGAGGCAACGAGCTTGAGGACGCGATCGAACTCGAGCGCCGCGAGGGTCTGGGGGGACACGAGGGAGCCTACAGAAGACCCGCCTTCCGCTGCTGAGACAGCTTGCGGAGCATCTTCTTGCGCGCCTGTACGAGCTTGCGCTTCCGCTTCACGCTTGGTTTCTCGTAGTACTGCCGTTTCTTGATCTCCGAGAGAATCCCAGCCTTTTCACACTTCCTCTTGAAGCGGCGCAGTGCTTGCTCGAACGACTCATTATCCCGCACATGCACCGTGGGCATCGCGCGCTCTCACCCCCCGTCCGCGCCCGATTTTCGCGCCAGCAAACTTCCTGGCCGCGACGGCGCGAGAAGGACGGGTAGGCTATCAGCTCGAGGGCCGCCGGTCAAGATGTGTCCGCCGCATGTGACCCGTGAGCCCGGCTGGCAACAGCTTCCTTGACAGGGTTTGTTGGGGGCGCTGATAATGCCGGTCTGAGCTGATTGAGCGGGGAGGCCGCCATGGATGAGCAGCACGCAATACTCGCCGAGCTTGAGGAGATGCGGGAGCGAGCCGCAGCGTTTCTCCGCGCCCGGCTGGAAGCGGTGTCGGAGGAGCTCAAGGAAGTTGCGGCACGAACCGCAGCAGAGCTCGATGTGGTGCTGCCGCCCGATCTCGAGGTGCTCTTTCCCTTAGGCTCGATGCCCGACCGGCTGGCCGGGCTGACCAGGCCGGTGCTGGCCGCCACCCCCAGTCGCGAGTGCCTGCGTCTCCTCGACCGGGGACGGGCGCAGTCCGAGGTTCTGCAGGAGCTGCTGCGCCAGCTCGATCCCTGGTGCGGCGCCCGCGCGATCGTGATCTTTCGCGAGGGGAACGCCGTGGGATGGAGTGGTGTCGGGCTCGGCGAGGGCGATCCGGTGCGCTCCTGGCGGGGAGCGCTCGGCGACACCGTCGCGCTGCGGCGGGTCGCCGAGGGCACGCCGGTCATCCTGCGGCCCGGTGACGACAAGGTTCTTTGCGAGTGGTTCGGGGACGTGGACCGGCGCCTGCTGGCGGTGCCGATGTCGCTGCGCGGAAAGATCGTCGGCGCCCTGCTCGCGCTCGAGGGCGAACAGCCGCTCGTCGCCGAGACGGTGCAGTTGCTTGCCTACCTGGTAGGCCTGCTGCTCGAGACGATCGCGGTGCGGCCAACGATTCCGACGCCAGCGCTGCTCGAGCCGGTAGAGCTGGCCGCGCCTGCGCCGGAGGTCGAGGTCATCGAGCCGGTGCAGGAAGAGGTTCTCGAGGTGCCCGAGGAGATTCCGGCGCCGGTGGCCCCGCCGCCGGTGGTGGAGGAGCTCCCGGAGGTGACCGACGCCGGTGAGACTGTTCACCTGAGGATGCCCGTCACGCCCGCCGTTTTTGTTCCTCCGCCAGTGGCCGCGGCGCCGCCCCGGGCGCCCGAAGAGGAGCGCAAGCACGAGGAGGCACGGCGCTTTGCCCGACTTCTCGTCTCCGAGATCCGCCTCTACAACGAGCAGGCGGTGCAGGAAGGCCGGGCGGCGCACGACATCTACCAGCGCCTCAAGGAGGACATCGACCGCTCGCGCGAGATGTACGAGCAGCGGGTACCCGCCGAGGTGCGTGCCCAGAGCAACTACTTCTTCGAGGAGCTGGTGCGCATCCTTGCCGACGGCGAGCCGGACGCGCTCGGCTTGTAGGTTGTTGTCAGCTTCCAGAAGAGCGGGGACAGGGGACAGGGAACAGGGAACAGCGGAATCTTCCCCCCGCCCACCCACCCGAGCGTTCGTCGACGGCGGCTGGCTCGTGGCGGCCCGGACTGGTCTTCGGCCGACGTGCTGCGTGCT
>JAZDGE010000055.1:0-7897 GCA_043807175.1 Acidobacteriota bacterium | reverse complement strand
TCGAGACGTCAAGGCGCTGCCAGCCAACGTTCCTTGATCTCCGCGAAAGGCTCACCGGCGCCGGCCCAAAGCGAACGCGCGAAGGCCTCGACCCAGGGGTTGAACCCCGGGATGACGCGGAGGTTGTCCTCCTCCACCAGGGAGCCAGGCTCCCGCCCCGACGCCAGCAGGGCGCGTGCGGCGCGCCGCAACTGCCATCCCGGCGAGGCGACGCCCTCCAGCAGGTCAAGCCGGCGCGCCCAGAGGAGGAGCGCACCGCCGGCGGCGCAGACGGTCGCGCTGGTGGCGGCGGTGGCCGGTCCCGGCATGATCTCCGCCAGGCCGAGCTCGCAGCAGGCGCGCGAGGCCTCACGCTCCAAGGCGCCCAGCAAGTTGGTGGCATCGGTGTGAAAAAGCAGGTCCTCGAGCTCCTCGTGGCCGTCCTCGCCGCCCGCATCGTCCCAGACGCGATGGCGCTCCTGGGGTGATGTCGACAGTGGTGCGGCGACCACGAACTGCGCACCTGCCGCATGCGCCTCATGCACGCCGCTGCGCACCTGCTGCTTGGGGGAAGGCGCCGGGGCGAGGCCAATGAGCACGCCGGCCGCCCCCGCGCGCTCCCGCCATGGCGTAAGGTCGGGTATCGGCCACCTTCCCCACAGCGGTGGCAGCCACGGTGCAACCACAACGACCTGTTGGGGAAACCGCGGCGCCGGGATGCTCTCGGGTGCGAGCGCGCCGTCGAGGACGATGACCACGCCGCAGCCGGCGCCCAGCAGCCGAGTCAGGTGGGCGGTCTCCTGGGTCGCGACCTCGGCATGGACGAGAAAACGTACCGGCCGTCGCGGCACGCCGCGGTCGCCGGGACTCTCGTGCCTGTCGCCAGCGCCCGCAACCAGCCGCATCTCGATCGGATCCAGGAGCGCCTGCGGACCAGCGGGAAGTGCTCCCAGCCGGTGGGAAACCGGCAGCAAGTCGGGAAAGGAGGGCTCAGCTCTCCTCAAGGTTGAACCTCTCCCAGAGCGAGTCGATGGGCTGGGTCGCCCCGACGATTGCGCGACGAAGGTACTTGGCCACGACGTCGGTCTCGAGGTTGGCGTTGGCGCCGGGCCGGAGCTCGGCGAGGTTGGTCGCCGACAGCGTCGCCGGCACCAGAGCAACCTCGAACCAATCCGGGCCAAGGCGGGCAACGGTCAAGGAGACGCCGTTGACGGCGACCGAGCCCTTTTCAGCGACCTCTGGCGCCAGCGCCGCGGGCAGGGCCAGGCGAATCCCCCGAAACGCCTGCTCGTGGCGGACCGCGAGCACCGCCACGGTGGCGTCGACATGGCCGAGCACGAAATGGCCGCCGAGGCGATCTCCGACCCGCAGGGCACGCTCGAGGTTCACGGGCCGCCTTCCGCTCAAGCGGCCAAGCGTCGTGCGGGAGAGCGTTTCCTGCGACAGGTCCGCGGCGAAGCCGGCCGGCAGCACAGCAGTGACAGTTAGACAGGCGCCATCGACCGCGATGCTCTCGCCGGTCACCAGAGGCTCACCCGGCAGCAGGCCCGCCACCACGACACGCGCTCCGCCGGCCTGCGTTTGCCGCTCCTGCAGCTCGCCCAGCGCGGCGATCATGCCGCTAAACACCGAGCACCTCGCCGATCACGAGGAGATCGCCGGCAATTCGCTCGACCTGTTCGAAACGCAGCCGCACCGCATCTTGAGGCGAGGGGAAACCGATTCCCGCCACCGCCGGGACCGCCTCCCGGCCGCCGATCACCATTGGCGCGATAAAGGCGTGGACACGCTGGGCCAGGTTCTCGCGCAGGAACGACCAGTGGACCTCGCCGCCGCCCTCGACCAGCACCGAGGTGACCTCGTGCGCGGTCAGCCAGCGTAGGGTCTGGCGCAGGTCGCACCTCCCACGCCCGTCGTCACCTACCTCGAGCACCGTTGCGCCGGCCGCTTCCAGCTCGCGACGGCGTTCCGGCGAGGCGGGCTCACGACAGACGATCACGACGTCCTCGGCCAACTGCTCGAGCAAGGCCGCGCCCGCCGGCGTGCGCAGCGTCGAGTCCAGGACCACGCGGCGCAGATGGGGGTTGGGGTTGAGCCCGAGGTGGCGCAGCAGCCGCGGGTTATCCGCCAGCAGGGTGCCGGCCCCGACGAGGATCGCGTCGTACTCTTCCCGAAGGGCGTAACCGGCGCGCCGCGACTCCTCGCAGGTGATCCAGCGCGAGATGCCACCCCGCGCGGCGATCTTGCCGTCGAGCGAGAGCGCCATCTTGAGCGTCACGTAGGGCAGACCCGTGCGGCGGGTCTGGAAGAAGCGCCGATTGAGCCGCTCGCAGGCTTCTTCCTGGAGGCCCTCGGTGACCTCGATGCCAGCCGCGCGCAGGGCGGCGTAGCCCTGGCCGTTGACCGCGGGGTTGGGATCCCGAGGCCCCGCCACGACGCGAGCCACCCCGGCGGCGATGATGGCGTCCACACAAGGGGGCGTGCGTCCGAAGTGGGCGCAGGGCTCGAGCGTGACCACCAGCGTTCCGCCGCGAGCCGCAGGTCCTGCAGCGGCCAAGGCGATCACCTCGGCGTGCGGGCCGCCGCACACCTGGTGAGCGCCCTCTCCGACCACCGCGTCGCGGGGGTCGAGGACGATCGCGCCCACGAGCGGGTTGGGGCTGGCACCATAGCGGCCCGCCTCGGCGAGCCCCAGCGCCCGGAGCATAAGGGCCTCGATGTCGCTCACGCCACCTCCCCGAGCAGCGCGGCCGAGAAGCTCTCGGCGTCAAAGGGAAGAAGATCATCCCTACTCTCGCCCACACCGACCCAACGGACGGGAAGGCGAAGCTCCTGGGCCACTGACAGCACGACGCCGCCCTTGGCAGTGCCGTCGAGCTTGGTGAGCACGACGCCGGTGACGCCCGCGCGCGCGTGAAACTCCCTCGCCTGAACAACTCCATTGGCACCGGTGGTGGCATCGAGCACCAGGAGAACCTCGTGGGGCGCACCCGCCACCGCGCGGCCGCACACGCGCCGCACCTTGTCCAGCTCGGCCATGAGATTGTGCTTGGTGTGCAGCCTCCCCGCGGTGTCGATGATCACGGTCGCGATGCCGCGGGAGACGGCCGCCTGCAGGGCGTCGAACACCACCGCGCCAGGATCGGCTCCGGGCCGCTGGGCGACCACGGCAACCTCGAGCATCTCTCCCCAGCGCTGAAGCTGCTCGATCGCGGCAGCCCGGAAGGTGTCCGCCGCCACCAGCATCGCCTCTCCATGCTGCTGCTGCGAGAGCGCCGCCAGCTTGGCGGCGGTGGTCGTCTTGCCGGTGCCGTTGACGCCGACAACCAGCACCACATGCGGCCTTCCCCGGACGATCGGTGCGCTCGGGCCGGAGAGGGCCTCGCGCACCCGCTCCCGCAGCCAGGCAAGCTCACCGCCACTCCTGATCGCTCCCGCCCTCCGCGCGCGTGTCAAGTCGAAAGCGATGCCTTCGGCGGCCTCGACGCCGACATCGGCCGCCAGCAACGCCTCGAGCAGCGTCTCCTCCGAGAGCTCGCCGGCGTTTTCTGCCAGCCGCTCGCCGAGCCGCGATCGAGTGCTCGCCAGCCCGCGACGCAGACGTTCCAGTAGATCCATTCCTACCTCCCGCCTCTGCCCGCGCCGGATCCAGTCCCCGGTCGCTACGGTATTTCCTGATTGAGCGCCTCGGCGGTGCGCTGCATCGCCGCCGCCGCGACCGAGTGCGGCGCTCCCGCGTCCACCACCACCACCAGGGCATAGCCTGACCGCAGCGTCCGCCCTATCACTTGAGAGTGGTGGCCGCGGATCGTCAGCCGCTCGAGCTCGCCGGCGCCCAGTTGGCTCGCCAGCTCCGCGGCCCGGCGCAGGAAGATCCCGTTGTAGGCGCCTTCGAGCTTGAGCTCGTAGGGAGTCGACCGGCGCGAGACGAGCTCGACCGCCTCGCCCTCGGAATCGATGAACACCGCTCCCTGGGCGCCAGGGATGTCGACCAGCAGGTTCGTCAACAAGTATTGGAAGGGCACGCTACCTCCCGAGGAGCTCGCGCGCCTGCGCGGCCTCTGGCGAGTCCGGGTTCATCTCGGCGATGCGAACGAGGAGCGCCCGCGCCTCATCGTACCGCCCTTGCGTTGCCAGAAGCCTTGCCAGCTTCAATGGCACGTCGAGCCGCTCCGGGGCCCGCGCCATCGCGGCCTGGTACGCGGTCTCCGCCTGCTCAGTCCTGCCCAGCCTCTCTTCGAGCTCGGCCAGGTAGATGTGGGCCTCGATGGGTCCCGCCGGGGTCGCTGCCTTGCGCAGGTTCTCCTCCGCCGCAGTCAGGCTGCCGCGTGCCAGGTAGAGCGTGCCGAGGTTGAAGTACGCACCGGTGCGGTTGGCATAGGTGAGGTCGCCCAGCACGGTCAGGAAATCGGCTTCGGCGAGCGCGTTCTGACCGATCTGGACATAGGCGACACCCCGGTTGTTTCGCGCGTCCGCGTAGTTGGGCATGATCTCGAGGGCACGGGAGAAAGAAGTCAACGCTTTGGCCAGGTCGCCGCGCTGCATCTCGGCGAGCCCGACAAGGTTGTGGATGATCGGGTTGGTCGGCTGGAGCTCGAGTGCCTTCAGGTAACGCAGGAGCCCGTCCTGGATCTTGCCTTGCGCCACCAGGCCCTGCCCGTCGATCATGAGGATGGTCGGCGCCAGGGGGTCGTTCGGATCGATCGCCGGCGTCGCGCCAGAGCGTGTCGCGGGCGGTGCGGAGGCGCAGCCGGCAAGCAGGAGTACCAGCGCGAGCGGCGCCTTGTGTAGGTTTCTTCTTAGCAGCATCAGGCCACCTCCACTTCGGCCAGGGGAACGAGGTCACCCGCCTGGACCGCGGCAAAGAACGCCTCGACCACCGCGGGATCGAGCCGGCCGCCGGCCAGCTCGCGCATGCGTGCGAAAACCAGATCGAGACTCATCGCCGTCTGGTAGGGACGATGCGTGGTCATGGCGTCGAACGAGTCGGCGGCGGCGATCACCCGAGCGACCAGGGGGATGTCCTCACCCGCAAGTCCGTCCGGGTAGCCCCCGCCACCCCAACTCTCGTGGTGTGAGCGAATACCCGGGAGCATCTCACGCAAGCGCTTGATTGGGCTGACGATCGACGCCCCCTTCAAGGGGTGTGCACGC
Organism: Acidobacteriota bacterium; assembly: GCA_043807175.1. Lineage (GTDB taxonomy): Bacteria > Acidobacteriota > Thermoanaerobaculia > Thermoanaerobaculales > Thermoanaerobaculaceae > JAZDGE01. The sequence goes on along the minus strand of JAZDGE010000055.1, from coordinate 2,764 downwards.
ATGTGCGCGAACTCCAGGTCGGTAAGCTTGCCCGGCTTGGACAGGATCGCATCCTCGATCCCGATCTTGCCCACGTCATGAAGCAGGGCAGCGATTTCCAACTTGCGCTGCTCATCCTCGGCGAGGCCCATGTGGCCGGCGATGGCGACCGCGTACTGGCTCACACGCTCCGAATGTCCTCGCGTGTAGGGGCTCTTGGCGTCGATGGCGGCGGCGAGAGCGCGAATCGAGTCGACCAGCAGCTCCTGATTCTCCAGGAGCGCCTGGCGCAGCGAGGAGACGTAGCGTTCCACCTCGGTGGCCATGGTATTGAAGTTTTCGGACAACTGGCCCAGCTCATTGGCCGAGCGCAGCGGCACCCGGCGGGAGAAGTCGCCCTGAGCGACGGCGGTGGTTACCTCGGCGAGGTGGCGCAGCGGGCTGGTGATACGCCGGGCGAGCAGGCCGCCGGCAAGCATCGCCAGAACGCCGGTGGCGAGCGCAATCGCGACCGTCCTCCTTGCCATGCTGCGCATGGCTGCGAAGGCAGTCGCCCAGTCACGCGCCGTGATTACCGCCCAGGCCGGGTCCTCGACCGGGCACAGCGAGCCGACGACCTCGCCCGGGGAGCCCCGGAGCGGGTCGACATAAGTCTTGGTGAGGCGCACCGGAGCGCGGAGAAACTGGCTCACCAGCGGGTGCTGCACCGCCGAGACGCCGGCTCGCGCCGGCTCGCTGGAAAAGACGATCATGCCTTCCCGGTCGACCACGTCGACCACCACGCCGCGGCTGGACTCCTCCGCGATCCGGCTGGCGAGACCGGCCAGCGAGACCAGCCCCTGAAGGGCGCCTGTTACCTCGCCCGAGCGACTCGCCAGCGGCAGTGACACCACCATCATCGGCGGCTCGCCCGGCAGCCGGAGCAGGTCACGCCGGACCGGCCGCCCGGTCATGGTGACGGAATAGGCCTCACGCAGGATCGACTCGGCGGCCTGCTCGGCCGCGGCGCCAAGCGGGCGGCTCTGGACAAAGGGCCCCTTGCCGGTGGCGTCGAGCAGCCGGAGCAGGACGATGTGATCGTTACGCTGGACGACCTCGGCCAGCGTCGCCGAGGTGGTCTCGGCGTCGAATCCCTGGCCGCCGGCCGGGCGCAAGATCTGGGCAACCGTCTCGATGCGCCCCACGCTGCCGAGAAAAAAGAGCTCCAGCTCGCGCGCCAGACCCACCGCCTGGCGAGTCAGGTACTGCATTTCCAACGTTTCCACCTGCTCGCGATTGGAGCTGACGAACCCCCACCCCACGAGCGCGACCGGCACCACCGCCAGGGCCACCAGGACGGCGGTCAGCGGGTACAGGAGCGAGCGCGAAAAGGGCCAAGAAAGGCGCATCCGTGAACATGGAGAATATCATGGCGGCGAGGCGCCGGGCCCAGGCAGGACCGTGGCAGCAGCTCGCCTGCGAAGTGTAGGAGCGACATTCTTGTCGCGATTCCTTGGAACATATGCGTACCTCCTGGTCCGGCACTCTTGACGTCCTTGCTAACGCGAGGTAGGAGAGATGGATGACGGGGCGGGCGAGGGTCATGGTTGACCTGGCGATGTAATCCGCGCGCGCACCGGCCTCGTGGTCGAGGGCTTGATCTTCATCGCCGGCGCGGCGATCCAGTGGCTGCGCGACGAGCTCGGGCTGACCGCCACCGCCGCTGAGAGCGAGAGCGTCGCCGGAATCAGCGCGCGGTCTCCCAGTCTTCGAAGCGGAGTCCGGCCACCCGAGAGAACTCCGCGACGTTGTGTGTCACGAGGGCAAGGTCATGCGCGAGGGCCGTCGCGGCGATCATGAGGTCGTTGGGGCCGATCGGCGTTCCGTCGCGCTCGAGCCCGACCCGGATGAGGCCATACCGTTCCGCGCACCCATCGTCGAACGGCAGAGAAACCAGGGGCTCGAAGAAACGCGCCAGCAGCCTCAGATTGTCGGCCGTCCGCGCGCTACGCTGCGCGCCGTACAGCAGCTCCGCCTTGACCACGGCGCATACCCTGATTTCCGCGGGCTCGTGCTCGCGCAGCCTGGCGACGAGGCGGGCAGAGCTCCCGTTGAGGATGCGGATGCAGGCGTTGGTGTCGAGCAGGTACATCTACAGCCTGTCTCGCGACTCGAGCTGCCCTTGTGGGGCGCGCGCCAGCCTCTTCCCTCGCCAGCCGCCGACCACGGTGTCGAAGTAGTCGTCCGGCCACGCCGTCGCCACCTGCTGCTGGACAAGCTCATTGAGAAAGCGCGAGACGCTCAGACCCTGGGCCCTCGCTCGGCGAGCGATCTCGGCGGCCAGATCCTCCGGAACGTAGAGATGGAGCTGAGGCATGCTCTCGTCCGTCCTTCCCGTGGCAAATATAGCACATACATTTGATATATGCGGACCAGCGGCCGGTCACAAATCGAACGTTGCCCCAGGCGCCTCATGCTGCCTCCATCACGTCCGCGCGGCGCGCACGCCCACAGCGCCAGGCGCCGGTCTGCGTCGCCTTCCACCTCACCGTACCCGACGCCGCAGCCGGTACCCGACTCCATCTTGCACGATCCGCACGCGCTCGCCGGCAACCCAGACGGCGCCCTCGCGGCCGTCGCGGCCTGGGTTCGGCTCGACCGCGAAGGCAACCTCGGCGTCACCCACGCTCTGGCTGGCGCCCGCAAACGTCAGCCAGGAGGCCTCGACCGTCAGATTCCACGGGCACGCGGCCGCGCTTGCCTGGATGCGCAGCACGCCGGTCCCGCCCGCCGACGGGAACACGGC
>JAZDGE010000054.1:0-4446 GCA_043807175.1 Acidobacteriota bacterium | reverse complement strand
AGCAGGTGCTGGAGCAGGACTGCGGCGCGGGCGGCCGGAAGCGCGGCCGGGACGGCCAGGATGCGCAAGGTAGCTCCCGATGCCGCCTCGACCTCCAGCCCCAGGCGGTCGAGCTCGCCTGCCGCTTCTTCGATTTGGGCGGCCTGGGCAGGGGTGAGCTCGACGAGCTCCGGCAGCAGGAGGCGCTGGGCCGGCGCCGGCTCGTCGGAGGCAAGCAGGCGCTCGAAGAGCACGCGCTCGTGAGCGACATGTTGGTCGACGAGGAGCAGCCCTTCGTCGTCCTCGAGCAGCAGGTAAGTCTCGCGGTACTGCCCGATGTAGTGGCCGAGCGGCGTCGAGATGGGCGCGGCGGGCGGGGATGAGAGATGCCTGGGTGCAAACGGGGGCAGGGTCTCGCGGACGAGAGGGATTCCGGCCCCGTGCTCACGTCCCCACGGCAGCGTGGTCTGGGCGGGGGGCGGGCCGGCCGCGGTGAATGAAGCCGGAACCGTGACGACCCGCCGAACCTCGACTGGACCCTGCAGCGCCAGCCGCGCGGGGGCCAGGGCGGCGGCGAGGGCGGCCATGACCTGGCCCGGGTCGGCGAAGCGCACCTCGGCCTTGGTTGGATGAACGTTGACGTCGAGCGCCTCGAGCGGCAGGCTGAGAAGGAGAAAGGCGTCGGCCTCGACGAGGCCGCCGGGGCCTCGCAGGGCGCGGTTGACGGCGCCCACCAGCAGGCGGTCCCGCACGACGCGGCCGTTGATCGCGATCACCACCTCGCGTGCACCCGCGGGCGGGAGGAGGAAGCCATCGATGGTCAAGGCGCCGGCACGATGCCGCACCGGCTGAGCCTCCCGCGCCCGGCGGGCGCCGAGAAGGTCGGGAAGACGGCGAGCGACCTCCGAGACCGCCGGCAAGGTGAGCAGCTTGCGCTGGCCGTGGGTCACTACGAAGGCGGTCTCGGGATGGGCGAAGGCGAGCCCGGTGAGGGCGCCAAGGGCGTGCCGCAGCTCGATTGTGTCGGTGCGCAGGAACTTGCGGCGGGCCGGCAGCCGAGCGAAGAGGCTCTCGACCACGACGCGGGTGCCGCGCGGCCGCGAGCAGGGCTCGACGCCGAGAATACGGCCGAAGTCGACCTGCACCCTGGTGCCCTCGCCAGGCGCCGGCGCGGTTTCGAGGGTCAGTCGCGAGGCCGCCGCGATTGATGGCAAGGCCTCGCCGCGAAAGCCGAGCGTGGTGATTCGCTGCAGGTCGTCGCTGGCGGCGATCTTCGAGGTGGCGTGGCGCTCGAGCGCCAGCAGCGCATCGTCCGCGTCCATCCCCGAGCCATCGTCCTCGACCTCGACGCGCTCGCGGCCGCCGCTGGTCAGACGCACGGTGATCGACCGGGCGCCGGCGTCGAGCGCGTTCTCCACCAGCTCCTTGACCACCGATGACGGGCGCTCGACCACCTCGCCGGCGGCAATCTGGTTGATCAGGGCATCGCTCAGCAGCCGGATTTTCGCCACGAGGTGACGTTACATGAGCGGTCGGCGGATGAAAAGCGACCGCCGACCAGGCTGTGTCCCGGACCTCCGCATGACTGCTTGTTTCTGTTGTCCCGGAGCCCAGTGCCCGGAGCCCAGTGCCCGGAGCCCGTGGGCCTCGTACGCGACGGTTTGCGGAGCCAGGTAAGACGCTCTTGGGCTACTGAGAGTGGCTCACCGCGGTGCCATGCCTGTCCCGGCCCGCAGGGTGTGCGGCGGTCGCTACAAGAGTGTCGTACCTGGCACCGATCAGCCTGCGGCGCGCCAGCCCCAAGTCCCAAGCCTCGAGCCTTCCTGGCCGAACGGGCGCCGCCTTCATGCTAAACTCCGCGGTCGCGGCCGGTGGTTTCGGCCGTTTGAGGTGCATGTGGATTTACAGACGTTGATCCTGAAGCTCTCCCAGTTCTGGGGGGAGCAAGGTTGTGTGATCCAGCAGCCTTTCGACCTCGAGGTCGGCGCCGGAACGATGCATCCCGAGACGTTTCTGCGCGTGCTCGGGCCTGAGCCCTACCGGGTCGCGTTCGTGCAGCCCTCGCGGCGGCCCGCCGATGCGCGTTTCGGCGAAAACCCCTTTCGTCTCGGCAAGCATCTGCAGATGCAGGTAATTCTCAAGCCCTCTCCGGCCGATGTCCAGGCAGTCTACCTGGAGTCGCTGCGCTCGCTGGGAATCGACCCTCTCGTTCACGATGTGCGCTTCGAGGAGGATAACTGGGAGTCGCCGACGCTCGGTGCCTGGGGTGTGGGCTGGCAGGTGCTGCTCGACGGGATGGAGATCACGCAGTTCACCTATTTTCAGCAGGCGGGTGGAATCGAGCTCAAACCGGTCTCGGCCGAGCTGACCTATGGCCTCGAGCGCATCGCCATGTTCCTCGAGCGCAAGGACTCGATTTACGAGATGACCTGGGGCGCCGGCCTGTCCTACGGCCTGGTGCGCCACCAGGACGAGGTCGAGCTTTCGCGCTATGCCTTCGAGGTGGCAAATGTCGAGATGCTACGCCGCCACTTCGAGGACTGGGAGCGGGAGTCGGCCGCCTGTCTGGATCTGGAACAGCCCCTGGTGATGCCTGCTCTCGAGGCCGCGCTCAAGATGTCGCACCTGTTCAATCTGCTCGATGCGCGTGGCGCGGTGTCGGTGACGGAACGCGTCGCGCTGATCGGCCGGGTGCGCCGGCTGGCGGTGCGCTGCGCCAGGGCGTATGTGGCTCAGCGCGAGAGCCTGGGCTTCCCGCTGCTCGCGGGCGGCCAGGTGAATGGGCGGGTGGGCGCTGCCGACGCGGCAGGGCCGGCGCGGAAGCAGGCCGCGGGTAACGGCCTGGCCGGGGCGAGGAGCGCGCCATGAGCCGCGGCGAGCTCGTGCTCGAGCTGCTCTGCGAGGAGATTCCGGCCAACGCCCTGGCCGGTGCGCGCGCGCAATTGGTGGCGGCGTTCACCACCGAGCTGTCGGCCGCCGGCTTTGTCGGATTCGAGGTCGAGGCTCACTCGACCGTGCGCCGGCTGGTGGTGGTTGGCAAGGGCATTGGCCTCCAGCAACCCGATCGCGAGGAGGAGGTGCTCGGGCCGCCGCTCCGCGCCGCCTATGCCAGTGATGGCGCCCCGACCCAGGCGGCGCTTGGCTTTGCCCGCGCCCATGGGGTTGCGGTCGACGCCCTCAGGGTGGTCCAGGGACCAAAGGGTGAGGTCATTGCGGCGACCCGCCGGATCGCCGGGAAACCGGCCGCGGAGGTGCTCGCGGCGATCGTCACCCGGGTGGTGCCGGAGCTTCACTTTCCCAAACGCATGCGCTGGGGGCAGGGCGAGCATGTCTTCGTCCGCCCGCTGCACGCGATCGTCGCGCTGCTCGGGGAAAGAGGTCTCCGCACGGTCGTGCCGATCACGCTTTACGGCATTGACGCCGGAGCGACGACGGTGGGCCACCGCGTTGCCTCACCAGGCAGGGTAGAGCTCATGGGCGTCCTGGGCGCCGCCGGCTATCTCGAACGGCTCGCGAGCGGTGGCGTGGTGGTCGACCAGACCTCGCGGCGGCGGCAGCTCGAGGCGCGCGCCATCGAGCTCGCGGGCGAGGTGGGCTGCGAGGTGCGTCCCGATGCCGCCCTCATCGACGAGCTGGTCGAGCTCGTCGAGTATCCGGGCGTGATTCGCGGCGAGATCGCTCTGCGCCACCTGGCGCTGCCGGACGAGGTTCTCATCACCACCCTGCGCCACCACCAGAAGGCGCTCGTGCTGACCAGAGAGGGCAGAATCGCGCCCTACTTCCTCGCGGTCTGCGATCGCGCCGACGACCCCGAGGGGGCGGTGCAGCAGGGCAACGAGTGGGTGGTTGGCGCCCGCCTCGCCGACGCGGCGTTCTTTTTCGCTCAGGATCGCAAGCGCTCGCTGGCAGGCCGCGTGCCGGCGCTCGCCTCGGTGACGTTCCATCCAAAGGTCGGCACCTTTCTAGAGAAGTCCGCGCTCGTTCGCGAGAGCGCGCTGGCGATAGCGCGTGAAGTCGGCGCCCCGAGCGCGCCGGTCGCCCTGGCCGCAGAGCTGCTGAAGGCGGACCTGGTGACGGCGATGGTCGGCGAGTTCCCCGAGCTGCAAGGCATCGTTGGCGGCATTTACGCCCGGCTCGACGGCCACGCCGACGAGGTCTGGCAGGCGATCTACGACCAGTACCAACCCGCCGGGATCGAGGGCCGGATCCCGCGCGGTCCCGTGGCCGCGATCGTCGGCGTGGCGGACCGGCTCGACACGCTGGCCGCGATGTTTGCCGCCGGCGAGGCCCCGTCCGGCAGTCGCGACCCCTTTGCGCTGCGGCGGGCGGCGCTCGCGGTGGTGCGAATCTGTGCCGAGGCGCCGCTGGCCTGCGACCTCCGCGCCCAGGCGGCGAGAACGCTGGCAGCCCGCGGCGCGGTCGCCTCAGGTGGTGCGGCGGCGGTGGGACCGGCGCTGCTCGATTTCC
>JAZDGE010000053.1:0-10958 GCA_043807175.1 Acidobacteriota bacterium | reverse complement strand
CGCCGATGGGTCTACATCGCCTTCGCCGCGGCGCCTTGCATCTCGCCCCGCGGCGCTCGCAACGCGACCACACTCGATTTCTCCGACAGGCCCCTAGAGGATTCTTCACGTTGTTCGTGCTCCGGAAGTGGACTGACGCGGTCGCTCCGGGTGGCGTTGACACGCTCCCGACTGGCGCTATCCTCGATCGCGTGAAAAACAGGCTCGTATCCCTCACAGGAGGTCCGGTCGCGTCGTCGCATCCTGCCTCAAGGTGACGGCGCGCTCGGGTGCAGGCGGCGGCGAACGATATGACCGCCGGGCCTCAGCTCGAACGCCAGCACACCCTGGTCACTCGCCTGCAGCGCGCCACCGGAGCCGGCAATGAGCGTCAAGCGCTGGGCGCTGGCGCGATGGTCGGCCGAAAGATCGTAGCGGGCGCCGGGAACAAGATCGAGGAGGAGATGGAGCGTGCGTGCGGTCGGCACGAGCTCATAGCTGAGGTTGCCGGCCGGCGGGCTGCCGTCGCTGACGGCGGAGAAGAGCACGACGCGGTTCTGATCGGGATCGGAGACGTGGACGCCGACGATCCCCTCACCCTGCACGAGGGTGACGGGGCGCATGGCGGGAGTGCTCGCCGCAGCCGGGCTCAGCACGGTCAGGAAGGTGTGCTCCAGCTCGTCGTCAGCCGGCTCCAGCTCAAGTCGCCACCCGCCGTAGGGACCCTCCTCGAAGTCGTTGACCGGGCGAGGCTGCGGCTCGGCGGGGTCCCAGTGCCAGTCGTAAAGGGTGCCGAAGACCCAGAAGTCCTTGCCGCCCTGGCCGCCCACCTTGCGGAGGTTGCGCGCCGCCGGCAGCAGGACCTTCATGAACAGCTTTGCCGGCCCGACGGTGATGGCGGCGGCGTCGGCGCCAAGGTGGAGCGTCTCGCCCGCGGACACGGCGCTGGCGACCCCATTGACGGTGGGCTCCACCAAGGTGTGAAAGAGAAGCTTGGTGTTGGCTCCTGAGAAGCTCGCATGGGTCACGGCGACACGATCGAGCAGGACCAGGTAGTCGGCGCCGGGCTCGCCGCCCGGCCGTGCCGGCGGACGCAAGTAGACGAGCTCGCGCTGGAAACGGCTCACCTTCGCGACATTGCCGGCGAGCGAGCTGTCCATCGCCTGGTTGTACGCCGGGCTGTTGTAGGCCCGCGTTGCGTCGCCGAGCGCCCAGACGAAGCGCGGGTCGTCGACGAAACGCAGGATCTCACCGGTCTCGTAGTGCGCGCCGTGCTGCTGGAAGTAGGCGAGACTCTGCGGCGAGCGGGTCGCCGGATAGGGCGGGCGCTGGCCCCCGTCGTTGGCTGCCGCGTCGGGGCGGGCGGAGGAGAAGCCCTCGCCCGGGTTGTACACGACCAGAGTGTTGTGCGCGATGGTGCGGACGTAGTAGTTGACGTCGTGGTTGGAGCGCCCGTCGCCGCTGTAGACGCCGCTGTCGATGAGGAGGTCCGCGCCCTTGCGCAAGGTGAAGCTGTTCTGATCGTAGTGCTGGTGGTAGGTGAAGTGGTCACCGCACTGGAAGGTGATGAAGGTGGCGGCAGGATCGGTGTCGGCCGCGCCGGACGGCCAGCCGGAACGGATGAAGACGGTTCCGGTGCCGGCAGCGTGGTGAGTGAGCAGCGCCGGTGCTTCCTCCGGCTGATCGGGGTTGAACCAGAGGAGCTCCTCGTGCGCCAGGAAGTCCATCGACGCCGCCGTCAGCCCGGTCGCAAGGTAGGCCTGCAGTTGGCGCGCCAGCGGGTCGCTGGCAAAACGCTCGACCAGGATGAGCGCCTGGATTCGCTCGTAGTTTGCGATGCTGCCGCGGTTGCGCTCGGTGTCGCCGGTGGAGACGTACGGGTGGTAGGCAGCGCCCCACTGCTCGGCAACCCCGGGCCAGCGGTGCAGCAGGACATAGCCGAGGCGCTCGCGAAACCAGGGCGTGCTGGCAAATAGGTCCTCACCAGTGGCGGTCCGCCAGGCCTCGATCGCCTTGACGCGCGGCCAGTTGGCGATCCAGTCGTAGATCATGCCTTCGGGCCAGCCGCCGCCGGCGGCAATCCGGTCGAGCAGTGGGAGATCGATGTCGCGGTAGCGGCGGTGGCGGAACTCGTCCAGCCACTCCTGCGCCCTGGGCGCCTCGCCGTAGGCTGCCATGCCGGCGAGAGCGTAGGAGAAGCCCCAGCGTGGCCAGTAGTTGCCCCATCCGGGTGTGTCGTTGCCCTTGGGCTGAACGTCGGCCCAGGCGTTGAAGTAGGCCAGGAAGGCGCTCTTCTGTGCCTCAGAAAGCTGCGCGTGGCACCAGTCGTAGACGAGGGCGATGTTGCCGGTGCGGGTCGAGTAGTCGTTGGGATCGGTGGTAAGCGCCAGCGCGGCGGCAAGCGCCTGGTCGCAGTAGCTCGTCTGCCCGGTCAGAACGCTCACCAACGCCTTGGCCTGCATCTCGCCGCCGGCATCATCAGCCTCGGCGGCGAGCTGCAGCCAGCGCGGGTTTGACGCGGTCGCGCGGGCGCGCAGTGCCACGAGCTTCTCCGGAGTGAGGTAGATGCGCGGGTGGTCGGCGGAAATCCGCAGCACTCGCACGCGCATGTTGTCGGTGGCGCTTTCGCCAACACTGTTGGTCACGGTGAGCTCAAGCTCCCACTCGCCGGCGGCATCGGGAGCGAACTGCGCCGTCGCAGAGGTCGCGATCACGCCGCCAGCGAGCTCGGAACCGTAGGCTGCCTGGGCAACGCGCCAGAGGTAGCGCAGCGAGGCGTCGTTGCCCCCTGGCCGATCGTGGCTGCGCGAGCCATCCAGTTGCACCGGGCCGCTGCTCCAGCTCAGGCTCGCCTGGTCCGGGCCGGCATCTGCCCATGGCGTCTCGGGGTTGAAGGCAACGATGAGCTTCGGTCGGAGCGTGGGATCACTGGCCGCCTGACTTGAGACGAAGGTCCGCCAGTCGCGATGATCGTCTTGATACCCAGTCGCATCGCGTAGGACGAGGCGCTGGTTGGCCATCTCCCCCCGCACCCAGGCGCGGAGGAGCGCGGTGACGTCCCACGAGTACCAGCCGGCATTGACCACATCAGCAGAGCTCTCCGCCGCCACGGCGTAGTCGAGGCCGGCCGCCATCGCCCGCCTGGCCCAGGGGACGTCCGTCCCCTCCCCCGCGAAGTAGTCGAACGCGTTATCGCCGGTTGCGCCGTGCTTCCCGACCGCATCGATCGGCGAGGCGACCTGGTTCCCCTCGTCCCACTCGTGCAGGACGCGAAACAGGTCGACCCGGCGCGGGAAGCTTCGCTGGCCGGAAAAGCTCGATCCTGTCGTGTTGTAGAGCCAGAGCCTGGCGCTCGTCACCGTGCTGTTGGCCGGGATCGCGCCGAGCTCGAGGCGCAGCAGGGGGTTGTCTCCCCCATCACGGCTCAGCGCCAGCTCTTCGCTCTGCCCGTAGTTGACGATGTGCTGCTGCGGAGTGTCCCAATCGAGGCCGCTGATGAAGGTGTCACGCACGCCGGCGTAGCCATCGTGCCCCTGTTGCAGGGTCAGCTCCCGGTTGGAGCGAAGCTCGACCGGACCGGCGAAGCTGACCGCGCCAGGCACGCCCAGGCAGACGACAAGAAGGAGCAGAGCAGCCATGACCAATGTTGGCGCCCTGCCGGCCCGCGCGCGGTGCCCGGCGTCACAACGCTGGCTCAGGTCCTACTCCCTCTACCACCGACCAGTGCTGGCCAGCTCTGCCGGGTCGCCTATCAGACCGCCCGCGAGATGATCGGCGTGGCTTCGCACGATGGTGCGCCAGCTCTGCCCGGCATGATCGCCATCGTCCAGACCGAGGGCTGCGACTTCACCTGGCATCTTCACGCGCACGCGCTCGTCAGCCGAGGTGGCCGGGTTCGAGCGAGACAGCGGCGCCCCGGCCCGCTTGCCGACGGTGAGGCCGCGCGCAGGGGCCTTGCTGGAGCGCGCTGGCTGGCGGGGCGTCAGCCGCCACTCGGCTTTGGCGGAACAGGCGGGTGCTACGCAAGGGCCGCAAGTCCCCTGCGCCCTTCGGGTTGCGGCGGCGCGGGGCGATCTGCGGCGTTGCCGCGGCTCAGCCGTAGGGCCGCATCGCCTTCGCCGCGGCGCCTTGCATCTCGCCCCGCGGCGCTCGCAACGCGACCACACTCGATTTCTCCGACAGGCTCCTAGATCTCGGTCCTGCGGTGGGCGATCAACCGCAGCAGCCGGGTGATGCCCGCGTGGAGCAACGCATAGACAATGATCGCAATCACGATCGGCAAGACCAGCGTGGAGCCACCTGCCGTTGGGCTTGCCACGATCCCGCGAAACAGCGAGTAAAAGGGATCTGTCACGGTTCGAATAAGTTGCACGAACCCGCTGCTTGATCGAGCCGCGATCAACCCCAGCACGAGCCGAATCGCCAGCAGCGTGTAGACGACGTAGAAAACATAGTCGATGACCTGCGAAATGCGCGCCAGGCCGCGCGCACGTCTAACTTCGCGATCCGTTCCGACGACCTCGTCGATGGCCTTGCCACGAAACTGTCCGGCGACCTTGTCCATCTCCTGCGCTTCAGCGCGGGTCGTGTGCTCGGCACGCTCGGCGATATCGGCATTCACATCCCGCTCGACCCGGGACTTCATCGACTCATGCTGAGCCGCACGGCGGGCTTCGTCAGCAGTCACCTTGTTGTCTTCCATCGCATCCTCCTACCAACCTCTACGTCTCCGGTAGTAGTAACCGCCACCGCCACCGAAAAGAAGAACCAACACAACGATCAGGATGATCAGCTCCACGGTCTTTCTCTCCCTTCGAGGTCGCCAGTGAGCCACCAATCAAATCTCTGACGCTTTTCGGCGAGCTCCCGACCGGTCTCAGCCGCGCAGGCGAAGCACCCACAGGGCTGCACAGGCGAGCAGGGCAGCCAAGGCGAGTATCCCGCCGCCTGAAAGCGCCGGCACTGCCTCTACCTGGCACGGCAGGTTGACAACCTGGAAAGCGAAACCACAGACGGCCTGGCTTGCGGTGTTGGTGACCACGAGCACCATCGACTGGCCACCCGGTACGTCGAAGGAGAACGGCTGGGTAAGGCTGGAGCCGACGTCGCCGACAAAGTTCGCCGCCTGGTTGTTCGGGTCATATGAGCCGAGATAGGCACTGGCATGTGCGTTCGTACTGCAGGGCGGTGTGCCGACGTTCGGGTCGAAGTTGACGGTGACGCAGGCCGTCGTGCCGGAGGTGTTGTTGTAGGTGAACGTCTCGTAGTTGTAGATCGTGCCGACGTTAAAAATGCCGGGGTACACCTTGCTCGGGCAGGTACTCTGAATGCTATCCCGGAAGATGCGCCCAGACTGCGTGTTGGTGCCGCTAAATGCCGCCGACACGAACCCGGCGGGCGGGCAGTTGGGAACGCCTTGCGCGAAGGCTACGACAGCCACGAGCAAAGCAATGACGGAGATAACCGCTGGCTTTCTCATTCCTTCCTCCCAGAGGGCAGGCGACCCGTCCCGCCCTCGAATGCCTCCGTGGCGAGAAAACTCCGATACGATTCTGCAGCTAGTTGGCGCGTTATGTCAAGACAGCATAAGACACCAAGTGGCGGAAGCAAGCAAGGCGCTACCGATCCATGCTCAGCCCCCGATTCCGACCCGGCGGACGATCGGCTTCAGCACGCCGGCGGAATCGTGGCCAACCCGCTCATGGAACGTCAGGCACTCGCGATCGAAACGGTCCAGGCGAACGCTCTGCGCGCGTTGCGCGACGGTGGCCGCAAAAAAGAACAGGCCGGCACCGGCGGCCAGCGCGACGCTCCGGCGGCGCCAGCGGCCATTCTCTGCGCGCAAATAGGGATACACCCAGCCGGCGAACGTCACCGCGAGGAGTGGGCCGGTCGCGAGCAGGAGGCGAACTCCCTTCCCTTCCATGAGGTCGTAGCAGACGAGGAGAAAGGCCAGCATCGCGGCGGTGAACAGGCCGCTCGCGAGCTCGAAGCGGGCCGCGCTCCCTCCCGTCACCCCCCGCCAGAGCGCGACGGTCATGCACCCAAGAATGATCGTGAGCGCCAGCGTCTCGATCGCGAGCGGGTGATGGGCCAACGAGTGGAAGTAGGCGCCCGCGTTGCGCGCGATGTTCCTGAGCGCCGCGAGCGTCCAGTCACCGGCGGATGCGCGCAGTGCCTGGACGCGGAAGGCGTCGTTGTAGAGCGCCTGAAACGAGCCATCGAGCAGGTTTGCCTTGAGCAGGCCGGGGCGGCCGGCGACGGCGTCCAGGCGGCAGACGAGACCGAGCGCCGCCAACGAGGTTGCCAGGAATGCCGTGAGGCGAAGCGCGTTTCGCCGCCTCGAGTCGCCAAGTAGCAGCACGGCCATCGGGACGGCAAGCAGAGCCGAGGTCTCGCGAAAAAGGAAGGCCGGAACGATGAGAAACGGGCCCAGCCAGGGTCGCAGCCGGACGGGAAGGAACAAGAAGGCCAGCAGCGCCACGGTGGTGACCGCGGCGACGCTCATGTCGGACATCGCCGAGCAGCCGGAGAGGACATACGACGGAAAGGTGAGGAAGAGCCCCAGCGCGAGGAAAGCGCGGCTGCGATCGTGAATCCGGAAGGCGATGACGAACACCGCCAGGGCCGCAAGCAAGAACGAGACGCCGCTGGGCAGGTGGGCCTGGAGCCCGCCGAAGCCGAACAGCGAGAAGCTTGCGGCCAGGGCCCAGTAGTAGCCCGGCATGTAGAAGTAGTCCTTCGTCGCAGGAACGAGGAGCTGCAACGGGTAAATAGGGTTGTTGAAGAGCCGGCCGTGCTCGACGAAGTTCCGCGCCACCGAGATGTAGCTGATCTGGTCGTTGCCGGCCGCGCTGAGGTGGACCCGGCGAACGTCGACGATCACCGCAGCGAACAACAGGACGGCGCCGGCCAGCAAGACGGCCCGCAGCAGGTCGGCGGGCGCCGGCAGCGCGACGCCGAATGTGGGGCCTGGGTCCTTGCCGGTTGCCGGACGCACCGCCAGGACCGTTACCCCTCGGGCTCGCCGAAGAAGACCAGGTAGCCGCAGTTGGAGCAGCGCAGGAGGGTGGCCGGGAGCCCGAGCGAGACGGCCGCGGGGCTGCCCGGCGTCAGGGAGAGCAGCACCTCGTGAGCGAGGAATCTGTGGTTGGCGCAGTGCGGGCACTCCACCTCGCGGTCGGCGGCGGTGAACTCGCCGACATTGGCGTCGCCGGCGAGGTGGGCGAACGGGGCCACTGCCTCCGTCTCCTCACCGAGGCCATCGGCCGGCGTCTCACCGGCGGCAAGTGCAGCCACCTCGTCCTCTTCCTCCCCTGGCTCGAGAGCGCGTCGGGCCGCCTCCTCGCGGTAGATCGCCACCGCCTCTTCCACCAGGTCATCCTGTGCGGCGAGCGCTTCGAGAATCTCTGCGTCCGAAAGGCCGGCCACTCTTTCCTGCAACGCCTCGAACCCGCTGCCCATTGCTCACCTCCCCCGACATGGCGCAAGCTTACCGCGAAGGCGCCATTATGTGGCGCGACCGGGCCTCGTCGTGCGCGACAGCGTCAGCCGCAGTGAATAGTGGCCCTCATCATCCCAGAACCGGATCGGCGCCGCACAAGAGGAGCTGCTCGGATGGAAGACACTCCTGGATCGCCGCCTCAGCGGTCAGTAGCGGCCTGCCAGACCTAGCCCTTCAGGCCGGCCCTGGCGCCGGGAGATCTTGGAGCATCATGATCTTCTGCCAGATCTTGCGAGAAAGACCGGAACACAGGTCCTCCAGCTCGTTCACCGCCTCCACGCTCACCGGGTCGTTGAAGCGCTGTACGTAGAGAAAGCCGACCTTGCTGGTGAGGGAAAGGAGCTCCGAGCAGTAGTCCAGGTAGCGCCCGAGCTCGAAGACCGAAAGCACTCGCCGGGGCGAATGCAAGGTGGGAGGTTGACCCTCGGCGAGGACATGCGGATCCTTGGTGAGCTGGTGCATGTCAATGACATGGGCGATTGAACGCAGCGTGTTGATGGCGACAATGACCCGGCGGCGCTTTCCGCGCGTCTCGATGGAGACGAGAAACACCAGCGCAGCGCCGATCAGCGCCAGCTCGCTGACTGCCGACTCGGTCATCTGCACGAGATCGCCGAGGGTCAGCCGACCAGGGGCGAGTGGCAAGCGGCTCACGCCATAGCCCAGCACCGCCAGCAACGCCAGCACGACGAGCGAAACCAGCGCCCGCAACACCCAGAACGGCCGTGAGATGTCGTCGACTATCCTGACGGTGTCACCGGCCACCCCATCCAGGCGCCGGGCTACCCCGCCTAACCCCGAGCCGGGAAAGCGCTCCTCGATGCGCAGCGCCAGCCGCTCGATCGTATCTTTCAGTCGGGCCTGATCCAGGAAGGCCTGAGGCATGCTCTGTCCCGGCGCCCATCCTCCCACAAATAAAGTGCATGCTCAACCTCGTGGACAACTCGCGTCCTCGTCATCCTGCGAGCCGGCGCTGGCTCCCGACACCCTCCTCGGGCCCCCAATTCTCATTGCCACTTCCGCAGCGATCGCGTTCTCGAACCTGGGCAGCGCCGGATTGGCGATGGTGCTGACCTTGGCGGGATTGCTGGCGGTGGTGGGCGCGTGACGGCCTACCTAGGTACTCCCGGTCGAAAATACGCCGGCATTCGAACGCCGCTGCATCCGCGCCCGCGGCGTTGCGCTCGGGAGCGCCGTATCACCTGCCGATACGGCTCAGTCGCGCGCCTTGCGGGCGCGGCGCATCGGCGTTCTCGGTGCGTCGCCGTATTTCCGACCGGGAGTACTAAGAAGACTCTCGAGCAGCCGGCCCGCGCCGTGGCGCAAGGGGTCGTCGCACGGCAGCCCCAGGTCGCGCTCGATCGCGTCGGCCGCGCGCCGGGCATCGCCGTCCGACGCCACGTGCGACGTGTTGAGCGCCACGCACGGCACGAGCGGGCGCGGGAACGCGCCGCACGCCGCGGCAAGGTCCCGGTAGAGCTCGATCACCTGGGCGAGCGGCGGAATCGTGACGGAGGGTACCCGCTCGAGGTGCGCTTGCCCGGCCCGGTGGCAAAGGACCAGGTGGGTCGGCATGGTCCCGCGCAGCAATGGGAGCGTCGCGCTGCTGGCCGGGTGAAGCAGCGATCCCTGGCCCTCGACGAAGACGATCTCGGCGTCGCCGGCCGCAAGGACCTCCCGTTCGATCGCGCCGCTCGCGAAATCCAGCCGAATCGCATCCAGCGGCACCCCCCGACCAACGATCGTGATGCCGATCTGCCCGGTGGCAACGAAGTGCGAGCGGAGACCGCGGGCGAGCGCGGCGGCGTGGAGCTCCAGCGCGGCGGTCATCTTGCCGACCGCCATGTCCGTGCCAACCAACAGGACGCGGCGCGCGGCGCTTCCGGCGGCGGCGCCGCTCGCAATGCCGAGATCGGGCGGCTCGACGCGCACGTCCCAGACCCACTGGCCGGGCTCGAGCGTCTGGTAGCGCGGGGCGAGCAGGTCGTGGAGGCCATTGACCAACGAGAACCCGGCCGCCACGGCCTCGTCTATCGCTGCCAGCCACGCCGCCGGGATCCGCCCGCCCGGCGGTGCGATGCCGAGCACGAGCACCTGGGCGCCAAGCGCGCGCGCCTCCGTAATCGTGCCGACGATCGGGCAGTGGCGCGGGATCCGCATGACCTCGGCGGCGTCGCGGTCGGCCGCCCCGGAGTCGATCACGCACGCGATGGGGTTCGACGAGTAGCGCAGCACCCCCTCGCCCATCTTCCCGGACTTGTCGGCGCGGTGCCCCTCCATGTAGATCGCGAGCACCTGGTCGCGCTCAAGCATCCAGGTGTCCCCCGTGCCCGTGGTCCTCGGTGGGGGTGACCACACCGTCCAAGAGAAGGGCGCCCTGCGCGGGGTCCGGGTCGAGGTTGAGGTGCGAGTCGAGGTCGATCTCGTCGAAGAGTGCGCCCAGCGCGGCGCCCGCGGAGATCGAGACGCTCGACTCGGCCATGCAACCGATCATGGTCTTCAGCGAGTGCGCGCGCGCCGTCGCAACGATGCGCAGGGCCTCGGTGATGCCGCCGCACTTCATCAGCTTGACGTTCACGCCGTCCACCGCCCGGGCGAGCGCCGGCACGTCCGCCGACATGTGACAGCTCTCGTCGACGTAGATCGGCAGGGTGCGCGCGGCGAAGACCCGTGGCAGCTCGGCCTCGCTGCCGCGCGGAAGCGGCTGCTCGATGAGCTCCACGCCGCGGGCCGCGAGCCAGTGGTCCATGGCGATCGCCTCGTTCACCGTCCAGCCGCCATTGGCATCCACCCGCAAGCGGACCCCGAACGGCGCCGCCGCCTCCGCGGCCGCCGTGAAGTGCTCCTGGTCGTGATTGCGCCCGGCCGGCGAGCCGAGCTTGATCTTGAGGAGCTTCGCGCCGGTGCGCCGCAGGATCTCCGGCACGCGCTCGCGCGTGACCTCCGGCGGGTTGAGCCCGATCGTGAGGCTCGTCGGCACGGTGCCCTTGGCGAGACCGAGCAGCCGGTAGAGCGGCAGCCCGGCCTGTTTTGCCAGGAGATCCCAGAGCGCCTCGTCGAGCGCGGCCATCGCGCCGGGGTCGATTCCGGCGGTGCGCATCGCGGCCCACGCGGCGTGTGGGCTGGAGAGGTCGCCCCCCGTGGCGAGGAACGCTTCCAGTTGGGCCTGCCCATCTGCGGCGCCGAACCCCGCACCGATCGACGGCGAGAACTCGCCGATCCCCGTGAGGGCGCCGTCCGTCACGCTCACGAAGAGGTTCTCCGCCAAGGCCTGGGTTCCGCGGCTGATCGCCAGGGGGTAACGTCGCGGCAGCCGGAGAATTTGAAACTTGGTGGTCATCATCGCGTGCATTGTATGGCTCCTTGGGAGGCTGCGCCCCGCCTACCGACTCGTGACCTGAGCAAAGAGGGTTGCGGCCGGAAGGGCAAAGATGCCGCCGGGCCAGGCATCTACGTGCTCGCCCTGGTGGATCAC
>JAZDGE010000052.1:0-4175 GCA_043807175.1 Acidobacteriota bacterium | reverse complement strand
CCCGGGGATGGAGGATGCGCTGGCCTTCGGCCACTCCAGCGACAACCTGGGCCCGCAGACGCTGGAGCAGGTGACCGGCATCTTCCATCACCTGCAGGCGGCCCATCCGCGGGCAGAGGTCTTCGCCTCCACCCTGAATGCCTTTGCCGAAAAGCTCGCGCCCATCCGCTCCACTCTGCCCGTGGTGACGCAGGAAATCGGCGACACCTGGATTCACGGCATCGGCAGCGACCCGCTCAAGGTCAGCCAGTTCCGTGAGCTTCTGCGCCTGCGGGATGAATGGCTGGCTTCCAGCCCGGATCTCCGCCACGAGGCCCACTTCGATGCCTTCCAGCGCCGCCTGCTGCTGGTGCCCGAACACACCTGGGGCATGGATGAGAAGACCTTCCTCGGTGACCATGAAAGCTACTCGCCGGTGGATTTCTCCGCCGCCCGCGGCCGCGAGAATTTCCGCACGCTGGAAGCCTCGTGGGCGGAGAAGCGCTCCGACATCACCGCCGCCGTGGAGGCGCTGGGCGACACACCATTCGCCACCGAAGCCCAGGCCCGCCTGGCTGCCCTCCAGCCCCGCCGACCCGACCTGACCGGTCGGAAGGCGCTGCCCGCTGGCGACCTGACCATTGCTCTCCCTCATTTCTCCGCTCACTTTGACCCGCAGAGCGGGGCCCTCACCCTTCTGACGGATCGCCATGGTGAAGAATGGGCCAGCCCCACCCACCCGCTGGCCCTGCTGCGCTACCAGACCTTTTCCGCCGCCGATTACGAGCGCTTCTTCCACCAATATATCCTTGCGGCCGAACAGGATAATGGCTGGAGCCGCGAAGACTTCACCAAGCCCGGCCTGGAGACCGCCAACCCGATCAGCCGCTTCTGGCAGCCCCGGGTTGTCGAGCACTGGGCAACGGAGCAGGACATCCTCTTCCACCTGGCCGGCGAGCCGCGGGCGGTGCGGGAATATGGCTGCCCGCAGGAGTTTTTCCTGCAATATTTCTTTAATCTGCAATCAACTGTTATCGAGATCAACCTGCAATGGTTCCACAAGCCCGCCTGCCGCCTGCCGGAAGCGTTGTGGCTCTCGTTCCGGCCGCGGGTTGACGCCGCAGCCGAATGGCGCCTGGACAAGCTGGGCGCGTCGATCTCCCCGCTGGAGGTGGTGGAGAACGGCAACCGCCACCTGCACGCCTGTGGCCATGGGGTGACCGTCCGCGAGCGGAGCCGGCAGCTGGCCATCCTGACGCTCGATTCGCCGCTGGTGGCCCCGGGCGAGCCGAGCCTGCTCGACTTCACCAATGCCCAACCCGATCTGCGCCAGGGGGTGCACTTCAACCTGCACAACAACCTGTGGGGCACCAACTTCCCGATGTGGTTCGAAGAGGATTGCCTCTTCCGCTTCCGGCTGGAGCTTAGTCGCCATCACCCTTGACCCGGCCTGGCTGCTCCTCGCTCTCGGCCTGATAGTGGTTCGTCGCCGCGGGTGATACTCTTTCCGGCGCGTGGTTCCTTGCCCGCCAATCAGCTCCCTGCGAGAGGAAGCATGATGCGATCGAGCCTGACCCTGGTCCTCGGGTTGCTCTGCGCCTCCGATGCGCTCGCCCGTGTCCCCGCCCTGGCGGCAGGGGCGCTGCTCCTGCTGGTGATCGCCGGCCAGCGGGTACGTCGCCGCGGCGGAATACCCTGGGCTGGCAGACGATGAGACACGTTCCGGACCCCGAGACCTTTGCCCGGCGGGTGCGGATGCTCGCGGCGCTCGGCCACCGCGGCTCGGCGACAGCGCACGAGGACCGCGCGGCCGACCTGCTGATCGTCGAGCTCGAAGCGCTGGGCATCGCCGCCGCCAAGGTGCCCTTCCCCGGCTATACCTCGCTCGGGGCGCGGATACTGCTGCACGTGCTACTCGGCGCTCTCGCCGCCGGGCTCGTGCTGCTCAGCCCGCTGCTCGGCGCCGGGCTCGTGGTGCTCGCTCCAGTGCTCGGCGCCGTCCTCGGCGCGCTCGTCCTCACCTCGTATTTTCTGGAGTCGCTCACGCTCGGCCTCGTGCTCAGCCGCCTGCTGCCCATGGCGCCCTCCCGCAACGTGTGCGCCAGGATCGCCGCGGGCGCGGGCGAGACCCGGCGACGGCTGATCGTCATCGGCCATCTGGACACCCAGCGCACCGGCTTCATGTGGCGACCGGGAATCGGCGAGCGCTTCGCGAAGATCGCCGCCTTCCTGCCAGGCGCGCTGAAAAGCCCGCTGCTGCTCCCGACCGCGGCGCTGGCCACGGTGCCGGTCCTCGGCTTGCTGGCGGCGTTGCAGCTCGCGCCCGCGCTGGTCTCCTGGGGTGCCGCCGCCACCCTGATCGTCGCCGCGGTGGCTTCCGTCATACTCGGCGACTGGGCCCGCGGCCCGTTCGTACCCGGCGCCTGCGACAACGCCACCGGCGCGGCGGCGGTCCTCGCGCTGGCCGAGGCCTGGCAAGCAGCGCCTGTGCCTGACGTCGAGCTAGTGCTACTGCTCACCGGCTGCGAGGAGAGTGGCCTGCTCGGCGCGACGGTTGCCGCCAGGGCGCTGCGCCGACAGCCCGACGGCGTCGACACCCTCTTCCTCAACCTCGACACCCTCGGCTACGGCGCCCCGCGTTACCTCGGCAAGGAGTACTCCTGTGCGGCGACGCCCGTACGCACTCCACCCGCGCTGCTCGAGCTCTGCGCCGAGGCCGCCGCCGAGCTGGGCCTCGAGGACGCCGGTCCGCACACCCTGCCGGTGTGCGGCGACGGACTGCCATTCCTGGTCCGCGGCATCCATGGCGTCACGATCCTCACCTTTGAGCCAGGCCCACATCTGCCCAACTACCACCAGCTGACCGACACCGCTGACCGCATGGACTTTGCGATCGGCTGGCGCGCAGTAGAGCTCGGCGAGGCGGTGCTGCGCCGGCTGGCAGGCGCAGCGCGGGTGGATCTGCTCACCGGCTCCGTTCCGGATCACCGCGCGACTGCCGGGCGGCCAGCGCCTCCGTGAGGATACGATCAGATCGCGCCGGGGATCGTCATCGACCACAGAGGAGTGACGCTCGTTGAGGGACCACCTGCGCCATGCAGCGCAGACCTTCCGTGGCGACGCAGGGTTGTTCCGGCCGCTCCAGCGTGATGAAGCCGCGGGCTCTTTGTCCGATCATCACAACCCTGAGCGAGAAAGGCGAGGGTGGCCTGAGAAAACGGAGCTCCTGGTAGTTAGCTGGAGCGCCGCCCCCGTGAGACCCCCGTCCCTCCGCGCACAGGCTGTATCTTCTGATGCTGACGGGCTTGCCCTGTTCATCGAGGAGCACGCAGCGCACTGGCTCGCCGGGAAGCACCACCTTGGATGGCAGGGGATCCGTCGCGGCGAAAAGCCGGCCCGTGCTGGCGGAGAGCGAAGACTCCGCGTCCTTGCTAGCGAGCCTGTTGCGAAGCTCGATCTGGTACAGGTCGGGGCTGCTCACTTCGAACTCGAAGGTTCCGTCGATGCCGGTGGTCCTCTCATAGACGAGGAGCGCGCGATCCAGCACCCCGGTGCCAGCGTGCACCGGCCTGGCCCGGAGATCGACGAGGGCCAGCGGCTCGCCCGACGTGTCGACGACCTGTCCGCGAAGGAAGTAGCGCGGCTGGGCGCGCAGGACCAGCTTCATCCGTGCCACATCGCCCGGACCAAGGCGTACGCTCTCCGCGGCTTGGAGCCGCTGGTCATCTTCTCCGCTTGCCACAGCGTGCACCACGTGCTCGCCGAGCGAGAGGGGGTTTTTTACCTCGAGCACCCCCGCCGAGTCAGTCTCGCCGAGGTAATTATGCTCGTCCTCGGTTTCCCCGTCGTCTCGCGAGATCTGAGCGATCGACGCGCCGGAGACCGGTTGGCCCGGCCCGTCGACGACGTGGACCACCAGGCGGCCCAGGGGATCGAGCGCGAGGACCCGCCCTCTCTCCCCGGGGAGCGCGAAGAATTCATCGAGCTTCATCTGGCGCAGGACGTGCCCCTGTGCATCGGCCTCGAGGTGAGCCTCCTTGGCCTCGAGGTCCTGCTCTTGTTCCTCCTCGATCTCGAGCCTGAAGCTCCCGTCCTTTTCGGTCATGACCTCGCCGACCGACTCACCGTCGAGGTGGAGCGACACCGTCGCCTCGGCGAGGGGCTCACGGGTCAGCGAGTCGAGCACCCGACCCGCC